>JADJBB010000020.1 GCA_016703965.1 Acidobacteriota bacterium | reverse complement strand
TGGGATCGCCCGAAGGGTGATTGTGAAAAAGAGCGCAGGCTGCACTCGAAAGAAGGATAGCGGTCTTGAACACTTCTCGAGGATGGACAAGGGCTGTCGTGAGTGTTCCAACAGCGATTGTGTGAAATCCGATAATTTTGTGTTTGGCGTCAATGCAGGCGATCGAAAAATGCTCTCGGTCATATTGCTCGAACATTGTCCCGAAAACATCTGCAAACTCTTTTGAGCAGCTGATCGTGGGGTATTCCTGTATCGAGATAGTTCCTTCGCGGATCAGCCCGATCGAATAACGAGGAATGGCATAAGGAGTGCTTAGCGCATCTTCCATGGTAGATCTCTTCCGTCTCTCACTGGTTACATGAATTGACAGCCTTTGAATTCCTTAAGGCCCTCCAGCATCACGATAATGCCGTTTCTGCCGGTGAAGTGTGGATTGACCGGCCAACGTACCCTTGTAAACTCCTCCCAATCTGAGAAGGCCCAAAGGGAGAAGGTTCTGAATCTTCGAATGCAATCCCATTACTAGGGGGTCGGGAAGACTGCTCATCAATTCCTGGGATAGGGCGGGGATGGTATATTTAAGATTGCTAACTAGTCCCCATGGTTTTATTCATCAAATAGTCTTCTGCGGGGACTGGTCAAATGACCGATGTCCTGGTCACCCTACCGGGTTATTTCTCTTCTATGCGAACCCGCGATCGTCACGTTATCGAAGGTGCTCCAGATTGTTTGGATCCCATTCCACCTGTTGTATGTGAGGATGACATGAGAACGTCGGGTTCGATGAAGCGACTGAGCCGATGTCGGAAAGCGCACACAGTGATCCTTCGGCATTGACGCTTCGAGAGGCTACGCAGTTCGCCTCGCGCAGTGCGTTCACGCGCAGCTACTGTCGAGACGGTCTCTCAACTGCTATCCCGAATATTTGTACGATCATTTCCGTGTTCCTGAAACGGCCGCGCCGGCATTGTTATTATCTCGCGTCTTTGTCACGCGGCCTCTTGATACGCTGGAGCCTCGTTTGAAAATCATGGCGGAGGGGATGGCGGGAACGCATGAACTGTCTCGTCAGGCCCGATGTTTTGTATTGATGGGGTCGTGTGGCCAGTTTCATGTTTGGTGTCATCCTCGCCTGTCTACGCGCTGGCTGCGTGCCGCGCAGACCCTGACTTTCATACCCGGATGCCGATATTGTCTCACCTTCTCGATCAACTCGAGATTGGGTCATTCTCGGCGCAGCAACTACGATGGCCCTTTCTTGTTGGTATTAGTGATTTGGATCGGGCGTTCGGTGTCTTTCGTATTGAAGAGGCGTTGGGGCATCCGTGTATTCCAGCGCAAGCGAATTTGTTCAACAGTATGGGGTGAAATCGGTGATCGGTTTCGGTGGTCGGCTCCCATCTGGTGAGGCCTTTGCCACGGTGCTCTTTCGGCCCGTCCACATTCCTCCCTGCGGCCGCCAGCCATTTTCGGGTGATTGCGCTGAGTGCGTACCTGGCGTTTCTCAACTCCGATCTCGCGTTTATCGAAGAGCATCTCCGCCATCGAGAGCGCATGGAGGGGAATGACAGGAACGATGTGTCGTCCCGTCTGGTCTTGGAAGCGCAGAGGCGAGGACATGAGCGTATTCTCGATCTCTACGATCGTTTAGGGCGAGAACAGGCAGAGCATATCGAGCGTACGACACAAGAACTGCGGGCACTCACGAGCCGGTTGTTTACTGCGGAAGACAGCTATCGTCGTCAGCTCTCACTTGATTTGCATGACGAACTGAGTTCGAAGATTGGCAGCATTATTTTTAACATGGGGAGCCTTCTTGCCGCCCCGCCTCAGGATCAGCATCAATTGCTCGACAGTATCGGCCGGTTCCGAGAAGAACTGGATGTGTTGTCGACCTGGTCTCGCTCAAAAGCGCATGAATTGCATCCAGCCGTTTTAACGAATTTGGGCCTGGTGGCGGCTGTAAAGCGGTTGGCTGTGGAGTATGCGAATCGCTTGAAGTGTCCCGTAGAGGTGCGCGTGGCAGGAAGAGCGTGCCCGAGATATGTCCTCTTCTCAGCACGACGATCTATCGTGTGATTCAGAGGCATTGCGTAATGTTGAGAAGCATGCGAAAGCCAGCCGGGTGGCAGTAGCGTTGTCCATGGAAGCGGATGGGCTGCGAGTGCGTATAGAAGACAACGGAGTGGGGTTTGATCGGGAAAAGACACGAAAGGAGGTGGCCGGGATCGGTCTCATTGGTATTGAGGAACGTATTCGGTTAGTCAATGGGGCGTTGTCAATTGGCGAGTGCTGTGGAACGGGAACACGGATAGACGTCATGGTTCCACACCAGAGGAAAGCATGGGAATAGTGTATGCGTGTTGTGATTGCTGATGATCACCATTTTATGGCAGAAGGCATGCGCCAACACGTTCGAGACCTCCGTTTGCCGCGCCGGAAGGATTTGAGGTGGCCGGAGTCGCCACGAATGGTGAAGACTTGGTGGCAAAGGTCCGTGAGCTCCACCTGATCTCGTCTTTATGGATATTTCTATGCCGAAGCTCAATGGTTTTGAAGCCGCGCGGCAAATTCGAGCGATTCAACCTACGGTGAAGATTCTGTTCGGTGACCATGCATCAGAAGCTGACTATGTCGCTCGTGCGTTTGCCGCAGGTGGCAATGCCTATCTCACGAAAAACTGTGATCCGACAGAGATCGGGCAGGCCCTCACACAGTTGTTTCAAAGGGAGACGCGCTATGTGAGTCCGAAGTCGGGGTGGTGCGTTACTGGGAGAATCGACTACGGAAGGGTAGGCACGCATTCTCTGACTCCACGCCAAGTCGAAGTATTACGACTCTTGGCTCGTGGTCATTCGATCGAAGAGGTTGCGACAGCACTTCGTTTAAGCCGCAAAACGATTGAGTACCACAAAGCGAGGATGATGAAGTCTCAACAACTCTCGACGAACGCCGATTTGCTGAAGTTTGCGTTGGTGCGGGGCATCACTTAACAGGTTGTGGTGGCAACGGTGGGAGGAGGACCCGCTTCGGAATGGAGTCCGACTCTCACCCTGTTGAGACCATGCCGTGGGGGGAGGGAAGCAGCCCTCCTTTGTGCGCTTTGGCGATCGCTTGGGCGCGAGTTGTCGTGTTGAGCTTTTTGAAGATTTCCTCCACATGAAATCGAACCGTTCGTTCGGTGATGTCCAAGATCCTGGCGATTTCCCAAGTCGTTTTTCCCTCTTCAATCCACATGAGAACTTCTGTCTCTCGAGGTTTTAGTGGTGCCGTTGCAACGGGCTCGTTGGCGGGCACGGGAAGGTTCTTAGTCGGGGCGTCATGCAGACATGAACTGATGTAGTCGGCCACGTCTTTATACCGGAGATTGTCTTTGTCGGCTCCTCCGGCGAAAGGCGACAAACTAATTCGTCCTGATCGAGGATCGATCGTTCCGCCGATAATTCCGTTCGCAACCCATATCCCCGTGCTTCATCCATAAACTCTTGCTCGGTTGCCATATTCTGTTTTGTGATCTTGTGATTCCAGACAGTTTGTTTGTTGACTCCTCATCACGTGAGGCGACTGGATCAATCCCGATGTAGCGATTGTTGAGATACCGTTCCAGCCAGGGGAGAGGATAGGAAATATTGATGACGTTGGCTTGATCCTGATCGAGGCCTTCAGAGGAGAGTGGACCGGCGGCTGCCACAATTTTGTCACATGGCAGGAGAGTCTGGGCAAGTGTCAGCGCACGATGCGTGTCGCCATTGGTTTGGGAGGTGTAACAGTAGTGGACGATTTCACGTGTTTGCTGCAGATCCCGTTTGGAAAAGCCGATGAAGAGATGAGACGGAAATGGCCTGGACTGTGAGTGGGTATACATAGTAATGAATCTATCGTAGCCCAGGATGCCTGACTATAGTCGATTGGCAGGGTAATACCTCCCTCCAAAAGGGGGTGCTTGTCCCTAAATTATTCAGAAGGCTATGAGTCTGAGGGTTTGGGGAGAGGGTAAGATACGTGCTGAACTAGTATTACAACCTACATAACTAATGTCCTATCCTCTGGCCAGAAGCTGCATCAAGGCCTACGTCAGATGGCACATGACAAGGGTGCCAGCCAGAAC
>JADJBB010000019.1 GCA_016703965.1 Acidobacteriota bacterium | reverse complement strand
CTTTCATCTTTTCTCCTGTGTAATGTGGAAGGGTGCTGTCACCGCCCTTGGCATTACTTAGGCTGGGCCTGTTCGCGGGCGACGCAAGGCCGGCGCTGCCTTGGCATACTCGCTGGTGCAGAGAACAGCCAGCGCGTCTTCCTTCAGTCCGAGACCGGAGAAGCTGCGACTGGTTTCACGGATTCCGCACTCGTCGTCTTTCCAAGATGTTCCAACTGAAAAGCCAAAACCGACCCCAGCGCCACCAACGGTACTGGACCCCATACAGGGGGCAGTCGGATACACATTGCCGCTGAAGACCGACGGGACGTTTTTGACGGTGTAGTCACTCTGCTCGATACGGGTCGTGGTCTGCGTCGGGATGGGTGCCGCATTGACCGTCAGCGTGTTGCCGCCGTTGCTCAGGGTGTTGCCGCCCGAACTGGACTTGCTGAACGAACCGGACTTGGCATCACCGCCACCAGCGAAGGCCGCCGCATTGGAGCGGACGTCATTCGAGATGCGGTTGGAGACATCGACATTGGTGAATTGCGCTTGGCCTTGACCTTGCGCCTGACCCTGAATCTGGGCTTGACCTTGGGTCTGGGCTTGAATGCCGCCTCCCGGCGGGTTGCCGATAGTGGTGGCGAAGGCCGACCCCATAATCAGGGATGAAACAGCCACGAGGGCCGAGAGAACAAACACTTTGATGCGCTTCATTTCACTACTCCTTGCAAAGATGACTGTGGCCGACAGTCGGCGGTGTTGCTCATTTCAAGCCACGCCTTGAGCGCGGAGTCGTCGGGTTGGATTAGCTCCCAAGCACAGCACCGCCCGGCCAATCTCTCGGTCGTCAGAATCCGGCCCGCTTATTGAAGCGCAGGCGTCTTCGCTATAGACCCAACGCGTCCCATTGCCATCTTGATAAAAAAATCGCTTCAAGTCTTTCACCTGCCAGTGTTTCCGGTGTCCATTCTCCTGAGCGAAACTCATCAATCAATTCCTGAAACTTCTTTGTGTCATAGTAGCCTTTGCGTTCTGCGTGTAAGAATCACTATCGGCCTGTTGCCAATATTTTTGACCAAGGCTCCACGCTCGGAACAGCGCTTTTGTCGCTTTGTCTTCTAGCGCCTCCCGTAGCATCACATCGCGCTTCTGACAGTCGTTATATTCTTGGCTTGAAATACGATTGCCTTCAAACCGGCGATTGCGCTCAGCGTTAAGCTCTTCCTGTGCTGCGGCGAGTTTGTTTTCCAATTCAAGCACTGCTTCGATAACCCACGGTGCGGCTTCAACTGTTGGCCTGATGCAATCACTTAACTTTCTTTTCGCGTCGCTCATTTCTGCTCCTTTTTCAACTCCAAGGAAAAGTTCCTCCACGCCGGACGTTGATGTTTCTCGTACTCGGCTATCTGCTCATTGGTCATTTCTTCTGGGCAGTATTCCAGCATGAGTTCGTCAATCCTGGCTTGCGCGGCTGACAGTTGCTGGCGCAGGTCACTCAGTGGGTTTGTTTCTATGGCCTCTCCTAGAACGGCATTAACGACAGGCTCTATTTCTATAAAGTCTTTGTCATCAACCTCGCAGTAATCATCAACCCAACTTAATAGTTTTTCAAAACGCTCCTTGGCAACGATTCTTTCTGCGTCGAGGCGAGTCCTCCATCCATTCGAAACTGCTTCGACTTTGCGCGGAAAATCAACCTCTTTAATGTGGTCGAGTTGCTGGCGCAGGGATTCGATTTCTTGTTGCTGTCGTACAACTGGATCCACAACGGCAAAGTTAGTAACTAGGCAGGGTGCACTGTGGGCCTGCATAGCCTCCAACACCGGCGAATCGCGGCAATCCACATTTAGGGCAGTTAGTTACCATTTCGTCAGTCCTTTCTGGGCGTAGAGTGTGATCGAGTATTGAGCCATTCTCCCAACGACCACACCATTCCATACATTCTTTACTGCGTGGGTAATAACGTCAGCATCTGGGCGATTCTCGTGAAGCCCAGCAACAGGCTCCTTCTCGCATAGGGTGTACTCGCCAAGGTCAGCCGTGGCGGCGAGTGCTTCGTCAAGTGAATACTTCCCGTTGCAAAACTCACAACCTTTAAGGCAACCACATGGATTCAAGTGAGCGTCGATTGCATTCCGCAGCAGCACGTTCTGCTTGGTTGCGTCGGAGAGTCGCTGTTCAAGTTTTGAGATATGGTTTGCTGCAATACTCTCGGTAATATTCAGCATCGTGTGATTAGCAGTTGCAAATTGCGCAGACAACTTTGAAGCACCGTGTTCCATAGTCGCACGATTGAGTTCCCGCTTTTTCTTTGATGCGCTAATTTCTCTAGTCCATTGTTGATCGCGTCTAGCACATCCTCTGCGATCTGGTTTGCGCTGACATACATTTCAATCTTGCGACGCTGGCCTGTTGCGTTCTTGCATTTTTCCATCGCAATACGTGCCGCTTTTCGGGCGGTGTTATAGAGTGCTGCATCATTGGCGGCGAGTTGCTGCTTGAGGCAGTCGCGCGCTTCTCCACATTTTGCAAGTCCGTGCAAAAGTCGTGCGGCCTGCTCCTCAAGACGCACAATCTTTGCGTCGCGCTCGGCGAGTTGCTGTTCAAGTCCTGCGATTTTGTCCAGGGCCGTGTCGATAACTGAATATCCGCTGCGCCCACTTTTTACGAGTTCGGCAAATGCTTCTTTTTTATCTATCAAGCTCATGCTGTAATGTCCCGTGCTGGAATCCGTTTTTTTTTCATTTTTATCCCGGTATTGGCGGCGCCGCAGAACCACAATTCGCCGCCGATTGTTAGGGGGTGATCGCCGCGGGTTAGGCACATCGCAAGGGTCTTTTCGAGCGAGGCGATGTAACCGGCCTGCTTTGAAATTTTAGCCTCAAGCCTGGTTTCTTCCGCTTGCTGCCCCGCCTCCGCGCGCTGCGACAATATGCTGTTTGCGAACAGCACGATAGCCATGATTACCGCGCCTTGTAGCACTGGCGAAAGGACGAGGCGAAATCCGGGGAGTGAAAAATACCGGGCGTATGCATTTTGCTTCTCCTTATTTGCCCATGTAGGTTTTTGCGGATTCTCTTTGATACGCAATCAGACGTTCGCGGTTTGCTGCGTAATACTCCTTTGCGTAGGCCGCTTTCGTTTCCGGTCCACGCCTCTGCGGGCGGCGATCTCTCGCGGTTCGCCCGTAGTAGGCTTTCTGGCGTGCGACGATCTTCTCGCGGTTCTCTGCGTAGTAGGCTTTCCTGGCGTTCGGCAATCCTCTCGCGGTTCGCCTCGTAGTAGGCTTTCTGGCTTGCTTTCCTCTCAGTGCTACCCATTTGGTTTCTCCTAGTTGATTTAGTTGGTGCGAAACGAACTTTATCAAACGCTAAACGTATCGTCAACAATTATTTGCAGATTGCTAAATGCTAGTGCGTCGCTATTCAGTGCTTTGTTGTGCTTTTGTAGGTTCGTTCTATAGTGGACAATCGTAAGGTTCCAGGGAACATGCAACCCGCTAACATCGGCGCCGTCCTATGTTACGCCTTTAAGCGGTATGATGTGGTCAACGTGTATAGCATCACCGGATAGTTCGGCGATTTCGCGGGCCAGCTTGTTCCTCTGCGGTTTGGCTAATGTACGCTTTGGAAAGGCGGGATGCACCTTTGAATAGTCTACGTGCGTTGGCATGCGCGTATATCCGCGCCTTGTTCGTTTCACGGTAGGATTTCTTCTGCATGGCTAACTTTTCCTTGTTTGCTTCATTGTAGGATTTCTTCTGCATGGCTAACTTTTCCTTGTTTGCTTCATTGTAGGCTTTCATCCGCATGGCTACCTTTTCCTTGTTAGATTCATAGTAGGCTTTCTTCCGCGCTAATATCTTTTCCCTGTTTGCTTCATAGTAGGCTTTCTTCTGCATGGCTACCTTTTCCTTGGTCGATTCATAGTAGGCTTTCTGGCCTGCGACGATCTGCTCGCGGTTCGCCTCGTAGTAGGCTTTCATCCGCATGGCGACCTTTCCTTGTCTTTCACCACATCAATCCTTTCTATATCTGTTGCTTTCAAACCCCGCTGCAGCAAGCGGTAAGCCCTTGGCCCAGGCGGGGTTATCCGACATGAGCGCGGCAAGGTGCGCGTCGGAATAGCAGGGGAAGGTCGACCGCCTCGGTAATTTGCTCGTCATGTACCGGAATCTTGATTTCATATCCGTAATCGAGGATACGGCGCACCGGGGCTTTTTAGAACGTCGCGGCTTCCGGCTTGCGTCACGTTTTCCGCCAGTTTGCCGGAATACGTCTTGAGCCTGTTCCATTGCCGGCTGAACTGATTGATACCCATGTAACTGAGTTTGCCGTTTTCGTCGTACCGTGGGGATGGGTAGCACAGCTTCCGGCCGGATGGTAGGGTAAGTGTCATCCATGCGCCCAATTTTGTAGCGGAAATCTTGCGGGCATAGAACGTGCGGCCGGGGTGTCAAGCGCCAGGCGGAACGCCTGTTCCAACTCTTTCCAGAAGCCGACTGTTTCGGGATGGGCTTCGCGCCAAAGGCGCTTGAACGAGTCGCAAACCACAGGTTTTCTTCTTCATTCCGTAGTCACGTTTGGTTTTTACTGCCCATTCGTGTGCGCGTTCCGCTTCCCGCCAAATACGTTCGGGGATGTTTCCAGCCGCACCCTCTGCCATTTGATCCAAGTCGATTCCATAGGCAACTGCGAAAGTTACGAACGCACCTACGCCGCCCTCGTAGCCAAGGGCCAACTCCATAACTTTGCCGATTTGCCGGAACGAACCATCCCCGGAAGATTTGTTCTCCATGACGGCCTCTGGCGTGATGCGAAACGCCTTTGAGTAGGCGAGTGCATACAGGTCATAACCCTTGCGCGTCGGTTCACCTTCTTATCCAACTGAGTTCAACAGGATTGCCGGAGAGTACGGCGTCCCTGATCTGATCGCCGGTGTACAGTTGCCGTCAACGCCCATGCAGGTGTCGAAATCGGCAAACGCCTGCAATTTCCATGTCTCGCCCGCGAGCCAGGCCAAAAACCGGCCCTCGATGTTCGACAAGTCAGCGACAACGAGTTTCTTGCCAGGGGTGCTATCAGGCAACCGCGAACGGCTGATGATAGTAGGCGCATAGGATCATCGAATACCAGATCGGCGCAGTCGGCCTTGATCGCCGCAATACCCGCCTCGATGACGCTCTGCTTTAGCGTCGGCCTGGGGAGGTTCTGCAACTGCACTCCGCGGCCGGCATCGCGGCCGGTGCGCATGGCGCCGCAAAACTGGATTGTATTTCTCAATCGGTTGTCCGGGCCGGTAAGTTGCTTGAACTTTTGTACTTGACGGACGTACTGCTTGCCGAAAGGCGATTGTTCAACAGACTTACGACGACCTCCGGCAAGTTGTAGATCGGATGCAAGCAAACGCTCCACATTGGCACCCCGCAAATCTGGTAGCCAAACGTCATACACGTCTGAAAGTAGGCGCAGAAGGGCATCCCGTTGGGTAGTCGCCTCGATCGCGCCTTCCGATAGTTCATTCGCCTCAACAGCAAGCAGGCTCTTTGCGCGTTCGGCGGTAGTAATTGCGCCGTTGACCAGATCAATATCGACCAATACGCCCGATCGGTTTATGTTCTGGTCCATGTGCCACAAGTCCAGTTCGCGGAGGGCGGTTTCGCTTTCTGTTCCGTAGTTCCAGTTGGGCATCAAGCGGCGCACTTCGCGCATGGCCGCAACGTCATTTATCGCATACTCCACGAACCGCGCCCATTCCGCCGGGTGCGTTTCCTGGTCGCACGGCGCAACTTCATGTTCTTTGGCCGCGGTTTGCAGAACAGGTGAACGAGTGCTTTGCCGTCTTTGAGTTTCGCCATGTCATCGGCGACCTTGAAGATTTCGCACAACTTGTCCAGGCCGCCGGGTAGGCTATGTGCCAATGCGTGCGCCATTGTACATTGCCACCTTTCGGCCGGAGTTGGGAAGCCGTTGAAGTGCAGAACCGTCCGGTCGAACGTGGCATTGTGGGCGATCAGCGTAACGCGCTCGTCAAGTAGATTGTCCTCAAGTTCGCTAGGCATACGCGCGCCGGTGGTAGCGTCATAGGCAACTACCGGGCGGTCGCCGCGGGCGTAAGTCCAGATCATTATTTCGGCATCGCGGGCGTAGTTGTCAGTTCCGTTGCGAATGTCCGTTTTGCTGAATGTCTCGGTATCGAGAAAGAACGGGGCACTCATTGCAGAACCGTTGCGTTTGAGTTTTCGCAGCACCGCCAGAACATCAACGATTATTTCTTCTGGCGGGACGCAACATACCTCACTGAATTGGGTAACAATCTCTGCCAGCGACTCAAGGACAAAGACCGAATCGCGGGGGAATTTGATGCCGCCGACAATTTCGCCCTTGGCGCTTTCCTTGAAGTCAACGAAGAAACGATTTGCCATTATCGAAAAGCCTTTCGCAAAAAACTGTTAAACCAACGGCGAATAAAGTAACTACGGGCGATCGAAATAACCGTAAAGACCAGGCCGATGCCGAAAGCGTCACCGACCGTTACCCGATACCCGAAAGCAGGTAGGACGATCAGATTAGCTATCAGGTTGATGCCGAAGCCGATAACCACGTTCACCCAGGCTTCGATAAGGGATTGCATTTTCGACTGCATTACAGTAAATCCTCCACTACCGCCGCGTACACCCGGCTTGTGGCGATGTTGAAATACTCCAATTCGCGCTCAATGCCGATAAAATGAAAGCCGTCCATTACGGCGGCGCGGCCGGTGCTACCGGACCCCATAAACGGGTCAAGAACTACACCCCCAGGCGGTGTTACCAACTTGCACAAATATCGCATGAGGTCGGTTGGCTTGACGGTTGGGTGGTTGTTCCCTTTGGTATCCGTGTTCTCGGTCTTGCGCAACGTATTTCCGTGCTGGAATTGCGGTCCTGGGTTGTTCACCCGCGTGCCGGTCTTTGCTACTCGCCTTGGCACAGTAGAAGAACCGCGCGGCGTTGGGGAAAGCGCCCAAAACATCGGTACACCCATCATGGATAAGATTCGCCGGCCAGCGGCCAGGTGGGATTACCGCCTCGCCTACGCGCTGTTTCCAGCCACCCTCATGTAGCCCAAGGTTTTGCCCGCCTCGATTTTCCGGTAGGCGCTCTGTTACGCGGTGGTTACTCTCAAAAGCCGCGGCGTCGGCGTCATCGGTAAGGGGTACGCGGGATGCGTCTATGTTCAGCCCGCCGGTGCCGTGTGCAAGTACGTTTGCCGCAATGGTCTTTTCTGAAATAGGTTTGCGCGCGACGGTGATTGGCTCAAGGGCGGGTTTAAGCGCGGTATCTCAACCTTGCCATTGCTTTGCGGCGTCTGTTGCGGGGGTGGTTTCAACCACTGTCGCGCCAAACCCTTTTCCATTCTCAACCTGGCACAAGGTTTTATTCGCAGTTCCTTTGCGTACACCAACCACTTCACGCTCGGCGCCGGCCGCCTTGTCTATTGCCTTGCTCACATCCATAGACTTCGGGAATCCCGACCCGAGTACCCAGGCGATCAAATCCCGAATCTCGAAACCAGCGTCCTCGATGTTGACGGCCATTCGGTGTTGCGTTCGCGTGCCGGCGAATGAAAGCAAGTGGCCGCCTGGTTTGAGTACGCGCAGGCACTCTTTCCATATTTCGACACCGGGGATAGCGTAATCCCAATGCTTGTTCATAAACGCCAGGCCGTAAGGCGGATCGGTAACGATCGCGTCAACTGAATTGCTCGGTTGTTCGATCAGTAGCTTTAGGCAATCACCATGTAGTAGCTTAACGGACATTACAAACCATGCCTTTCAGCCTTTGTTTCGCGGAACTCAAACAGGCCGCCGTGGACCGGGTGCAGGATTGCGAACAGGCGCGCAAGGTACGGCGACCTGTTGTTGTTCAGCTTCCAGCCTTGTGGTACCGACTCGGCAATCGCGTAGTGGTGCCGGAGGACATGCAAGATGGTCCTGGCTGAGTAGTGCTTGAATCCGCGGGCTATTACATGGTCCGCTTCCGAGACAAAAGCCTCCCAAACGTGAAAGTTGTCGGATAGCCAATCGCTGAACTCAAGCGGGAAAACCCCAAGGTTCGCGTATGCCGTATCTACGACTTCACTACGACTAAAACTGGCAATGTGTTTCATGTCACTTCTCCTTTTGTGGTTTTTTAGACGCCGGTAGGTGTTCCCGCACCCCGTCAACTCCTTTCTTAAAAAGGTTTGTCGGAACCGGCGTCTAAAAAACCGCCTCAAGCGAGGCGGGGAGGGGGTTTTTCAACAGGCGACGGGGGAGGCTTTCAGCATTCCAGTGGCAATTCCAGTGGCATTCCCCATTCGTACGCCGGCGTGGCGACCAGGAACTGCCCCATTTCTTGCCGGTGCTCCCATCCCCTTGCGATACCTTGCCGGCGTAGCGACTCAGCCGACGAACTGCCCCGGCGGCCCGCGAGAGGATTTCTTGCCGGAGTGCTGCCCAAGTCCCTTGCCGCGGGAGCGATACCCTTGCGCCGCGTTGAGTGCTTGAATGTACTCAGCCGAACCGGAGAGCGCCGCGGCGAGGGCCGCCATGGGCGCACGCGAACGGTAGAAAGGTGAGGATTTCATGGTGGCGCCCCTTTAGAACAGATCGTTGTCAGACGTGCTTGAAGCCGCACCGCCGCCGGTGTCGCCCAGGTCGTCAAACCGTCGGGGATGCCACGCCACCGCCACCAAACGATTCGCCGTCAGAGTGGAACTGGACACCCTTGAGGGAAGCGTGCACGCCCTTTTTCTTCATATCGGACATGCCGTAGATTTCGATTGACGCATTGACGTAACAACCGGAATAGGGCTTACCATCGGCCTCGGTAAGCGGGGTCTTGTCCTTGTCAAGAATCGTCGGGCGCGTGGCGTTCTTTGCGGAGAAGTAAAGTTTGCCCTCATACCCGACATAAACCTCGCCGGAACTGGAAAGGCGCGCATCACCGTTGCGGAGGCACTTCTTTGAGGGCTCAAGGGCGTGAAGCATTTCCCTGCCCTTGCCCTTCCAGGTTTCGTTCGCAACCTCGATCATTGCGGCCGCGGCCGTAATCGGCGTGCGGACCTTCTTACCGTCGACCGATGTGACTTTGTGAACCTTTGTTGTTTCTTCCAGAATGAAGTCGGCGCCGAACTTTTTTGGTTTGCCCTTCTTCCATTGCTTCGGCATTGAACAGTTGGTGGGCAAACGAGAGGCGGGCGCCTTCGATAAAGAGTTTCATTTCGTGTTTCCTTTTCTGTAAAGTTGCGGGCGATTTTCTACCCGCGGTTTGGTGATTGCTAAAGTTACGGACGTGCTACAACAGATCGTTAGCGGATTCGCCGACCACTTCAAAATCGTCGGCGGGCTTTACGTTAATCGCCTGGCGCATATCTTCCAGGGCAACAACGGTCGGCGTACCATCGGCGCGAGTGATTCGGGCGGCCAGTTTCTTCCACTTGCGCGGATTGGCTTCGGCGATCAGCTTTTCGGCCCGCGTCGGGGAAACGAGATTGAAGGTGTACATTTGGTCTCGCTTGATTCGCATCGCCTTCATTTCTTCTTCAACCTCTGCGGGGTTATCCCACGCGCGATTCCCGGCACGGCCCTCTACGACTTTCAACCCTTCGGCCTCGCCGATTTCGCCAGCAAGTGCACCGGCAATGGTCTTTTGAGAAACAGCTTTCGACCACTTTTCGATCAAGGGAAGAAGCAGGAACAGCTTGGCAAGCCGCGCTTTGTCCTCCGGGTAGTGCGTTTCGGCGGTGTCCGGTGTGGAATCGAAGTCCATGCCGACCGCTTCCGCAACGACCTTTTCCAGCTTCGGACATTCGGCCTTCGCACGGCAATAGACGCATTGCTTTTCACCGGGGGTAAGGTATTCCGAAATAGTGTCAATCGGCTTCCCGATAAGGCCAAGTGCTTCAAGACCGGCCGCGAGGCACCGGGTTTGTGCGGCCTCAACCGCGGCATCGTTCTTGAAATCCCATTCGGACGGTGCGTTTCGGACGTTCGGCTGACTGATTACCAGGCGAATTGTGTTGATTGTTTGCATGGTATCCCCTAGAAAAGATCGGCGGCCGTGTTGTCGATGTGGATAGCACCGACCAACTTGCCCTCGTTGTACGCTTTCAATGCCGCCAGCGCATAGATAATCAGTTGGTGATTTCCAAACGCTTCGACATTGTTGCGGCCTGTCTTGAGGTCGATCACGATCAACTCGCCGTGGCGTACAACAATCGCGTCGGCGGTCCCGATTGCATCCGGCTCCCCGGTGATGCTGGAAATATCGAGTCCCTGTTCAATGAACAATTCGCCGGTATCACCAACATGACCCCAAACCGTGTCGAGATAAACCTGCACCGTGCGGGCGTGTTCCTCGTCGAAGGTAAAGTCGATACCGTCCACCTTTTCCTGGTAGCCGATGTACGACTCCGCAGCGCGTTTGTTCTCAAGGCACAGGGCCGCTACGTGATGTTGGAACGTACCCTCCGACGCCGCCATGCCGGCCTGGTCCTTGTTGCCAGCCAGCTTCTCCATTGCGATACTGCCTACGCACGTCATCCATTTGTAGGCGGATGACGGAGAGCAGATAGCGTGCTTGCTAGGTTGCGGGGCGGTCATGTCAGGCAACCATGCGGCTGAGTTCAACGTCGAAAGCTGCCAGGCGTTCGGGGGCGATTTCACTTGCGCGGGCCGCACCGTAGGATTTCAGGAGCGCGACCACGGCATCACGCCCAGCCTTGGCGACCGCAGCGGTCAGAATCGGCGCACGCTGTTCCGCCGTCATCGGCTCTTTTTTAGCCGGGGAGGGGGATTGCTCGCCGGAGGTCGATGCCTTCACTTCCGGCGCAGCGACTTGTTCCGCAGTAGTGGGGGTATCGGCAGGTTCCGTAGCAGCAGTTTGCGCGGGGGCTTCTTTCGACTTTCCCAAAGCCACCTTCTCGGCCTTCGGACTACCGGCGGATTTCAACGCGGCGACCAGTTGAAGAACAGCGGCGGTGTTTTCTTGCAAAGCGAGTTCAAGGCTCATTTGGTTTCTCCATGTTGTAACAGTTGTTAAAAATATGCAGCAAGCGAACTTTAGCAAGTGCTTTCCAAAATTGCAAACTATTTTTAGCAAAGTATAAAGATTCTGACGAAGAAAAACGCCGATAACCCTTGTGCTGTGGGCCTTTCGGCGTTGGAAAAATTTACGTTGCCAGCCTGACAAGGCGTTCGATAATGGCCTTTAGCGTGTCGCCAATGGGGTGATTCGACTCATAGGCTATGGTCGCAATGTCCATCGCCTTTGCGGATGACAGCGGCCGGCTGTTTTCCGTACTGGCGGCCAGGGTAGTAGTTAAGCAGAAGGACAACCGATCGGAATCAAGCAGGGTTGCTTTGCGCAGGTCTACCGGCGGGTCTTTTTGGTCTAGCTTATGCGGTGCTTCGTGCGCAACTGCGTTTCCGTAGGAATCCCGTTGAACATCGAACCAACCTACCGGGAGGGATAATTTTTGATCGTACTCCCTGGCGGCTTTCTCGCCAAGTAAACGGGTTGCGTTCGCGCCGGTTATTTGCGAAAGCGTACTTGCGTTCGTGTGCCCTAACTGCTTCGACACGGAGGTAGCGCCGCCGTTGTCCCTCAGATACGCCCGCAGGTTGTCTCTGCGTATATCGTAGACCGCCTTCAAATGTTTCGTCGCGTTCATGGTACTTCTCCTTTGGCTTTGAGCCTAGCTTTTTTTTTCAGCACTAATTTGATACTGAGTTATCGTTATATCAGTTGATTTAGTGTTTAGCAAGTGTTAAATTTGGCAAATTGCAATGTGGCATAAGGCTACCCAATGAACCAATTAAGAGTATTTCTGAACGCTGCGACGAGCGAGGAAAAGGCAATGCTTGCGGAGTTGTCAGGGTACGACGCTCGGCACGCTTCACCAAGTTGCCGGAGGGTATCGCAAGAACGGCGAGGCGGTTGTCCGCGCTGGCCTGGCAATGCGTATCGAGGCCGCAGTTGCGGTTTTGCGCAAGGCGAATCGCTCGTTGCCTGAGTTGTTCCGCACCGACCTCTCACCGGAATGCCGGGAGTGTGATTTTGCCAAACGCTGTCTCGGAAACAAGACCGCGGGGGGTGATTTTGCGGTGATTGCGGATTGACCATGAATTTAACCGGGAGGGGAGTTTTTCGACCGGGGGTGCAAATTTTCGACGGAGCGTTTCTCGTTGACGGATCGCAATATGCCCAAAGTAATAGCCGATTGCAATACTAAAAACGCGCAAGTAGCTTGTTGCCCAAGATATTTAGCATTTGTTTTTGATTTTAGCCAACGAAACCGCCAAGTAGCTGACGAAAGGGTAAACTGAAATGTCCGATAGCGCATTGAAACATTGGTGGGCGGGTAACAGTACCTTGCCTTTTTCCGAAGCCGCGGAGGTATGGAATGCCGCAAAGCGACATACTGATATGGAGGCCGCCGAAAAGGACGCTACGATTGCGGGGCTACAACGGACAATCGCAGAATTGAATGAAAATCTTCATCGCGTAAGTCACAAGTTGGCATAGATTGTTGCCAAAACGGACGCCGGCCATACGGAAATGCGCGACTCATACCTCCTTTGCAACGTGAAGGCCGGCGAACAGTGCACGCGCAATGTAGAGGTTTGCCACAACCTATCCAGGACGATCGAAGCCCTGCGGGCCTCGTCTTGCGCCCTTGCCGAAGGGCAAGTGCCAAAGGAGTAATCCACCAAAGCGGGGAATACCCGCCCGGGTAATGGGTTGCGGCTCGCGTGCTGCTACCCAATCGGCCGCCAGGTAGATGCGGCTAGGGGTTAGCCAAAAGCAGTCTCAACAGGTCTTAGCCTGGTCGGGGCGGGCCGCCGACCCGCTGAGTGTCCGACTGCCAGAAGCAAAATTGCTGACAAAATTCAAGATGGAAGCACTTTTTCCAAAAACGGATTGCGATTTGCGGGCCACTTTTTACCTGGATTTTCGATGGTCGATCGGCCAAAAAACGGTTTCCGACCAGGTTCGGCCATGTCGCTAGCATTTTCTAACCTGGCGCCGTTAGGTTGAAAGCCAATAAAAACAAAGGTTTAGCCTCGTTTTCCTGGCGCCGGACCTGCCATGCGTTCAACCTGTCAGCCTGGCGCCGGACCTGCCATGCGTTCAACCTGTCAGCCTGGCGCCGGACCTGCCATGCGTTCAACCTGTCAGCTTGGCGCCGGACCTGTAATGCGTTCAACCTGTCAGCCTGGCGCCGGACCTGCCAATGCGTTCAACCTGTCAGCCTGGCGCCGGACCTGCCATGCGTTCAACCTGTCAGCCTGGCGCCGGACCTGCCATGCGTTCAACCTGTCAGCCTGGCGCCGGACCTGCCATGCGTTCAACCTGTCAGCCTGGCGCCGGACCTGCCATGCGTTCAACCTGTCAGCCTGGCGCCGGACCTGCCATGCGTTCAACCTGTCAGCCTGGCGCCGGACCTGCCATGCGTTCAACCTGTCAGCCTGGCGCCGGACCTGCCATGCGTTCAACCTGTCAGCCTGGCGCCGGACCTGCCATGCGTTCAACCTGTCAGCCTGGCGCCGGACCTGCCATGCGTTCAACCTGTCAGCCTGGCGCCGGACCTGCCATGCGTTCAACCTGTCAGCCTGGCGCCGGACCTGCCATGCGTTCAACCTGTCAGCTTGGCGCCGGAGCTGGAATGCGTTCAACCTATCAGCCTGGCGCCGGACCTGCCATGCGTTCCACCGGCTGGCGCCTGCGTTCAACCTGTCAGCCTGGCGCCGGACCTGCCATGCGTTCAACCTGTCAGCCTGGCGCCGGACCTGCCATGCGTTCAACCTGTCAGCCTGGCGCCGGACCTGTAATGCGTTCAACCTGTCAGCCTGGCGCCGGACCTGCCATGCGTTCAACCTGCAGCACATGCTCAAACAAGCGGCCGCCGGCGTATAGATGGATAAACCGCCGCGGATAACCTGGCGTTTTTTGGGCGTTTTTACTTGTTCGCAAAGTCTGTAAACGCCCACGTCTACAGGCGTTCCCAACTATTTTTTGCAATGTGCTAAAAAATTGTTGACACTGCGTAAATTAGACGTATAATCTGTATTCATGGGCAGAAGCAAAAACGCCCGAAACCGCGCCGGCACAAGAAAAACGGCGTTTTTTAGGTAGAAGCATTTAGCAAATGCTAAAAATTTTGGAGAATTACACCATGTCCGTTTACGAAACTTCAACGCCGGCCGCTTTTTACGCAATCCGCGCGGCCGCTATGGTTAACACGGCCGGCCGCTATGCCGCGAGTCAATACGCCAAAAAACACGGCGTGTCTGCACTTTACCGCCTGGCGCGCCAATTGGCGGCCGTTTCCAAGTAACTGAAAGAGGAAAGCAAAAATGAATAATCACATTTTCGAGACCGGCGCAAAAACCGCGGCCGCTAATGACTTGGTTTTGACGGTACTCAATTCCGCGGAAACTAACACGGATCGTCTACATTGCGGTTTCGCCATGTTGCAAGGCACAAACCATTACACAACGTTCAAAGAATTGACGAAAGCGGCCGCAGCAAAAAACCGTAAGGAATTTGGGTCGAAATATCCGGCCGCTAGTATTTCGGACGCGGCCGCAATTATCCAAAAACGGACAATAGCGGATTGCCTTGAATTGATCGTTGACGACTACGATAAAACTAAAAATATCGAAATTACCGGCCGCAAATGGTTTGACAAGGTAAACGGTAATACTTATTTCTCATGCTGGATCTCAATTCCCACGAAAAACGGCGGATATAAGCATATAACTATTCCGTATCAATACGGATATGGCGATCAATGGAAACATGAGGCAATTTCAGTATTGCGCAAAATCGGCATTCTGCCAGATTATAAAAACGGGATTTATAGTGATTTGAACGTAAATTTTAATTTTGACAGATACATGCGCAAGAATCAAATGTTTACCGGCGTTTATATTTAGGGGATTGATACCGTGAAAACGAAAAATATTTATTTTGTCAAAGTAACAGACACATTCAGCGGAGAGGCAAATTATTCATGGGTAAACCGCTATATTATCCATGCCAATAGTGAACGCGGCGCAATTTGTAAACTTGCGCGGCATGACGGCGCCGGATGGAAAAAAGAATATGAAGCGGGCGATTTTTCACGCTATAACCTGTCAGGCGCTTGTGTTTGCTGTTTCGTTGAATGGATTGATGATGTGCGCGCCGAAGAAATGCGCGGGCACTATTCCCGCATTATGGAGATTAAATAAAATGCGCACAATTGAAAAAACGGTCTACCAATTCTCTGAATTATCAGACGATGCAAAGAAAAACGCGCGCGAATGGTACCGCGGATGTTTAGACGAAACCGATTATTCTTACGTTATAGACGACGCGGTAAACATGGCGTCAATAATCGGTATTACAGTTGACGCGCGCGCCTGGCGAAATTCAAACGGATTTACAGGAAAAACGCCAAAAATCTATTTTTCCGGGTTTTCTTCACAAGGCGACGGCGCAAGTTTTGAAGGCGACTACAGATATAAAAAGGGTGCCGCGGCCGCTGTTGCGTATGAAAGCGGAAATGACGCCACACTAATAAACATCGCCAAACGCTTGCAAGAAATTCAACGCCGTAATTTCTACGGATTGCGCGCGAACATTTCAACGTCCGGCCGTTATTACCACAAATACACAATGCGCGCGGATGTTTTCGACCGTTTCGGAGAAAGAGTCAAGGATGATATTTCCGAAGAAATATTAGACGAAATGCGCGAATTTGCACGCTGGATATATAAACGCCTTGAACAAGAATATGAATATATAAATTCAGACGAAACAATAGAAGAAAGCATTTTATCTAATGAATATGAATTTTTTGAGAATGGAGAAATAGCATGTTAAAAAATATTGATACCCTAAACGCCGTTTACCGCGGATATATGAGCGCCGTGGAGTTTACGGAATTGGGCGAAAGCGATCAACCTTCTACGGATTGCCAATTCAGCGACAAAGCGGAATTTGACGCAATGTCAACATGCGCGGATTTCCTCAGTTATTGCGCGGCCGCTGGTTTGCTTACGGAATTGGAAAACGAATTGAGCGAACAAAATCGCGCGTTTTCCTGGGATAGTTTCGGAATAGATTTTTGGTTTTCCCGAAACGGACACGGCGCCGGATTTTTCGACCGTGGGTTAAATTCAATAGGCGACAAGTTACAGAATGCCGCCTGGACGTTTGGCACATCGGACGTTTACGAAAACGATAATAATCAAATTGATTTTTGCTAATTGAGGAAAACAAAATGCTAAATATTACAGAAAATAAATCACTGTCAGAAATTGCGCAATACTCGCCAGAAAAATTGACGCGCGACAATATCGCGGACCTTCTAGCAGAATTGGACGCCTGGCGCGCAATGGCGGCCGCTGTTGACGGATATGCCGAAACGCCAGAAGAAATAGCGGAATACATTGCAGGATTAGAAGAAACCGCCGGCGGATGTAACAACGCGGATCATATCGAATTTCCCGATTTGAAAGAATATTTTGAGGATACCGTTAACGCTATGTGCGAGATTAGCGGCGCATGGCCGT
>JADJBB010000018.1 GCA_016703965.1 Acidobacteriota bacterium | reverse complement strand
CGAGAACTGCGGGAATGGGACTCGTCAATATCAGCCAGCACGGGAAGCCAGAGATTCTTTCTTCCACAGAAAGCACCAGGGCTCGCCCTTGAAAAAGTCTTGTTTCTTTATCCGCCGGAATCGACGAGCATCTCCTTTCTTCCCGAACTTAATATTGGGACCGAAGACCTATTCCCGACAAGAACCAGTAACGCTACCCGACTGGCTAATAGAGCCCAACCCGGAAAATGTTCGCGAACTATCAATTACTGACATCGGCAACGGGGTGAAAAGCGCGCCCATCGTGAACGAACTGTTCACGATGTAGACAGTTTTCCGGGATGAAGATCCGAAAGAAATTGTGATTGCCCACGTTGAACGTCAATGAATACTGGTTCTAAACATAATTCCGTGTTAACACTCCTGCGGCACGCTTTTTGAATATGCAAATCTACACAGAGTAGATTTTGTTCGAGCACAGGAGGTTTTCAATGCAGCACCAACCCGACACTTTTAGCCCGGTCTCATCAGTTCGTTCGATCGACGAAAAGGTCATTCGTTTTTCCAGAGTTCCGCACTATGTTCTTATCACAGGTGAGAGAGGGACCGGAAAGACAACCATAGCCCGGCAGCTTCACGATCTTGGCCCGAGATCGAAACGGGAGTTTGTAAGTGTCAACTGTGCGAGTTTTAGCTCTGAGCTTTTGGAGTCGGAACTTTTCGGTTACGAGCGTGGTGCATTCACAGGAGCTATCGCTCAAAGGGGCTATTCGAAGCTGCACAAGGCGGTACTCTCTTCCTTGATGAGATCGGAGAACTGTCATTGAGCCTTCAGGCAAAGTTTCTCAAGGCTGTAGAAGAAAGGCGCATCCGTCGTGTCGGCGGGACGGCAGAACGCGACATCGACGTGCGTGTTATTGCTGCGACCTCCCGAGATCTTCGATCGATGGTAAACGGCGGACTATTCCGAGCCGATCTTTTTGACCGCTTGAATATCCTCCAACTTGAAACGGTACCTCTGCGGTATCAGAAGGAACGGATCGTCGAGACATTCCTTGATCAGTTGGAAACCGAGAGAGGAACGATCGGACTTGAAGTGCCGTTTCAGATAGAGAAAGATGCTCTTTCCGCAATCCAGGATCTTGAATGGAAGGGTAACTATCGTGAACTGCGGAACTTCGCAACCCGGCTTGCAGTGGAATCTTAGATGGACGGGCGATTACTCTTCAGGTCGTCAATCGATTAGTCAGTCATGAAGCCAGAAGTTTCGTTATACCCGAGGTAATTGCTGACGAAGGGAATAATTGTCTTACGGTGATATTAGATCCCGATACCGACGATCTTGATAGTGTCTATGTAAAGGCCGCGTCCACGTTTGTCGAGCATGCACTGAAACGATCGAATGGAAACCTGCGCCGTGCAGCTCGCTCGATCAATACCACTCATTCAACGATTTCGCGGATCCTTAAGAAGAACCAGGAACGGTTCGTTGCGTCACCCATTACAGGTCCAGTCGTCGCAGTTCTTTAGTATCAGAACGGCATTGTCGGGAAAGGAAGCTTTTTTCCGACAAGGTGACAAATTCGGAAGTAGCGTTTAGTGGCGGGAATGAGTCAAAGAACCAATTCGTTTAGCTCGGGTTAATAATAACGATAGTTGTCGCTTGACTTGCAGCAGCGACTCTGCCATTCTACGGCTCCTATATTTCATTTTGGAGGATAATATGGACGAAAGTAACGTACCTTTTCTTTTCACTCTTGCAGAAGATACAGAGAAAACTATCGCTGAAGTTCAGCGTGAGTCTGATTCAGGATCATGCGAGGGATGATCTCCTATACATCTTTTTCTTAGAGGCTCCTTGAGATTCAGGGAGCCTTTCGAATTTATGATCGCGATTATTAGTAACAAAAACGATGCTCACGCCGATTTTTTGCAGAAGGAGATTTGCAGTCGACGCTTCGAGGTAATCAGGATAAACACAGAGGATTTGTTAGCGACTCCCTTAACTATCGATTACACGCATGGCGTGGAATCGGTTCCATTTGTATTTGGTGACTTATATTCGAAACTGAGATTTGTCACCGCATTTTGGTATCGGAGGCCTTTAAGCGTTCCGGCGTCGATTTCAGATGACGCGGCGCAGAAGTTTTTCGAGGCGGAAACGAGAGCTGTCTTAGCTGGTCTTTGGTATCTTTTCGACTCGGCGTATTGGATATCATTCCCGGATATTATGAATCGAGCGGCAAACAAACTCCTTCAATTGTCCGCTGCTCGCAGGTTGAATTTCAATGTTCCTAAAACAATTATCACGACCGATCCCGGTGAGGTTGCTAAGTTCCATGCTAAATGTGGAGGTGAGATTATTGCTAAAGCTGTTCATCAAAGTTGGTTCGAAAAGATGGAAAGATCTCAGTTATTCGAACACATTCAATAACTAAAGAAGACCTCGGTCGAATTGATAGCGTCAGAATGTGTCCGACCTTGTTTCAGGAAAAAATTCGTAAGAAATACGAAATCAGAGTAACAGTTGTCGGTAATACGGTGTTTGCGTGCAAACTGGTTACTCCAAATGATAGTCTTGTCGACTATAAATGCGACATGGCCTCTCTACGAGTTTCGCCTTCGAACTGCACCCGGATCTTAGTGAGAAAATGTCTGAGTTAATTAGATCACTCAATCTTCAATTTGGAGCGATCGATCTACTTGTTCAGCCTGACGGCGGTATTGTTTTTCTGGAGGTTAATCCTAATGGGCAGTGGCTTTGGCTCCAGGAGGCGACAGGTTTGCCTATTGCGGATGCGTTGGTTAACTTACTCACCAGACAGAATAGCTAAGCATGATCGTTGTAATGGCGTCTAAAACTTCAATCTATCTTGAGGCAATTTGCAACGCATTTGAAACGGACGACCTATTCGTCATCTGTGATCGAACGTCCTCACAAGTTGTGGATTTTGTAGTCGCAAATGACATTTCTCATGCCATTTATCCTTATCGGGGACAAACTTCCTCCGAGAGAGAAGTATAATGCGGCACTCGGTATTTCCGTTATGGAATTAAAGCCCAGGTTAGTTGTGCTAGCTGGATGGCTAAAGATTTTGAGCCAAAATTTTTGGGACGGTTACCTGAAAAAACCGTGCTTAACGTTCACGCAGCTATACTACCTACCGCTATTGATCAAGATGAAGTAATACTGCCGGACGGGTCGATCAGTCCTGTTTTTCGAGGACTAAAGTCTGTGGAGATGGCTCTAAAAGCGCGAGTGTCCTATATTGGCTCCACTGTCCATTGGGTCACTTCGGAAGTTGACCGAGGTGAGATTATTAAACAAATTAAGCTTACAGTCGGCGACTTTAACACAGAAGACGATCTTCGGTCTGAGCTTTTGAAACAAGAGTTACGGATGCTCATCGACGCAATAAAAAGTACGATATTTCAACATGAAGGAAATCTTGGAGGCAATAGAATCAAACTGTAGTAGTACGATTGAGCACTTTGAAGAATTCGATCGCGGTTTTTCTCGTGCAAGAAAGATAATTGTGAAACTCTCGAACGGAACTTCATGGTTTGTGAAAATTGGCGCGGATCCCAAAACAAATGCCTCCCTAAAAAGGAAGCAAGGATTTACACGCATCTTGAGGGCAACCACGCCCTGCTCTTTGGTTTCTTTATTGATATTCCTTCCGGTTCAATTCTGGGGCTTGAGAATTTATCCTCCGCTGAATGGAATATCAAATGGACAAAACATTGTGTGGCAAGCGTAATCTCAAGATTAGATGAGGTTTCGAGATTGAAATTTCCGTTTAAGATTCCGCGTCTCGAGCACCTGGTTGCTGATTTTAAATCATGGAACTCTATTGACTCAGCAGGAATTGAAGTTCTTGGTACGATCCTGGGATGCTCTGATTGGATCTGTGATATTGAGGCATTCTTGAGAGAACTTTCCAGTGCTGCAAGCTTTAAAGGCCACGAAATGGTTCATTTTGATGTGCGAATCGACAACATGTGTTTTAGGGATGGGCGACTAATCTTAATAGATTGGGATTGGCTTTCGATCGGAAACCCTGTGCTTGACATACTGACGTTGTTGCCCGGTGTTTATCTTAGCGGGGGGCCTCACCCCCATGACGTGATTAAGGAAGAATATGAACTAGTATCTTGGCTTGCCGGAGCATGGGGGCTCAGATTCTCATACATCCTGAGGATCACTTATCGAGTAGACTTGGACAATTGCAACTCCGTCAACTGAAGGTAGCATTAGATTGGATTGCAAGAGGCAACGGACTTTTGTTGCCTTTCGAAGAGCTTTACATTATTTTAGAGTTTCAAAACCATTTTCAGGCATACCGTTGGCATGAGTCGAAACACCTGACGCCAGACATCAGAATTTTCCGATAACTATTCACTACCATTTACTCCAATATCGTTTTCATGCAGTCATCTTCAGCATAATTGACTTAGAGATTCAAAATGCTAGTTACCTGCCGACACCGCCGGAGAATACTTCCGGTCTTTCGCTCCAGAGGATAAAACAAGCGGCTGGCACGGAGCGGAGTGATTGAAAACATGGAAATTCTGAATAGCGGTTCGTTCATCCCGCTTGATAATCGCGAGAAGATAGAACAACTGATCTTCACTGCCAGAACGCTCGCGACTGAGGTAAGTCAAAACGCGGGATTTCAAAGCGGCGGGCAGACGAATCAGCAAATCGGACTCGAACTCTGGAAAGGCGCCGAGTATATGACTCGGTCGCACGAGGAAGTAACGATCCGGAACATTTTTCTGAGCAAGTTTTTGGAACGGCTTCGTGAGATTGAACGTGAGACCGTTCAACTTACATCTAGGCCAATCCCGGCTCCGATTCCAACGGCAACAGAGACCGCTGTTCCAGTCAATACAGCGATATCCGCTGCACCGCAGACCCATATCCAGACTGAATCTACGGTAGAAGCAAAAGACGAGTTCCTCGGTATCGTCGATTCGGAAGAATCAGTCGAAGAGCGACAATCGTACGCAAACGAGTGCAAGCCCGAATGCGAGGAAGAGATTGTTTCGATGTTGGACTCGTCTGAGGCCTTTGCAAGCGTCGAGCCGACGGGTGACCCAAGGGTAGAACAGAATTCCGTCCCAACTCCGGTCCTAAATCTGGAAGTCGAGGAATCCCCAGAACAGGACGCGGTTAAGTCCGCTTGGAGGTTGAGAGCGTTATTGAGGCAACAACCTTGATAGAAGCGTTCGATGAGTCAGTGCCAGATCGCACAATCGCTACTGAACAGTCCGTAAGATCGGTTGTTCTGTCTGAAAAGGAACCCTACAACTTTGACGCCTGTACCGTCACGGCCGTGATCCAGTTGCTGCCCGAATCCAATGGTTCTAGAAACAGCGTTGTCAGTGTGCGTTCGCACGATTTTGCTCCGCAGATCACATTTACGAAACGTTTGTAACGAAAGTGGGGAGCTAAATCTATCCGATCCGATATCGAGGGCCCTCGAACAGTACAGAAACTCACTTCCTCTACTTGCGGCCGAGAAGATGAAGAAGGAACAGGCAGCAACCAAAAAGCGAACTTCTAAGACCGCTTCGAAAAGTCCAGATAAAACTTCCGAGCAAGCGGTCACGAGGTCCCACGCAGCGTCATCTTCAAGTGCAGTACCGCAGGAACTAGCGAAGGATCAACAGTCCCTTTTCGCCGCATAGAAGATTATGGAAAACGAAACCAATATTCCTCGGGACGAAAATTCATCAGCCGCCACGAGCGGCTCCGAAACGGAATCGAAGGAAAGCACGAACGGTACACCTCCAGTGACCGATCCGAAGGCGACGATCAAGATCGAAGGGCAGACCTTCGAACTGGATGCATCGCTCGCACAGGAGGACAAGACACTGAAGGTCGTACTTCAGCCACACTTCGCTTCGATCGAAAATGCGAATATCACTCGCGAGGTTAAGGACGGCAAACTCAGTGTCACCATCGTCAAACGAGCACAGCATAAGGGCTATGCAGCCTGATGAATCGCCGCTCGAATTATTGCGGGCTGAGAACGAGCAGATCAATCCGGCGATCATTCTTGCGGAACGGCTAATGCGACGGGAGGCTGCGGAACTTTTGAGCGTCGAGGAAGTGAACGAGGCCGAGAACATCCTGGCCATCGGCACTCAGGAGATCGAAGCAATCGAATCCCACCAAAAGGCGTTTCAGAAGAGCCCGCCATCATCGATCGACTATCTTCCGATTGGGTTCTGAGGTATGAGGCTCTATGACCGGATTGGGATTGTCTACGGCGGAGAACGGAAAGACATTTTCCGGCGTTGGCGACCGTCTGGTACGCTCGCTCGAATATCTTCGATTTAAAGCAAAGAGCCACAATGCCATATATGCATGCGAAACAGTCTCCAGAGTCGTATCGGAACAGCACAAATACCGGCTTTATATTGAAATGTTTCCAAAAGATTGGGAACGATCAACAAAGAGTCTTTATAGAGCAGGTTATTTTAAGGCGTACAGCGAACGTACAAATGAGTTCTTTCAGCTGATAAATGATAAGAGCTTTCCATTACTCGAATACTGGCATGATGATCCGGAGCTAGAACTCGAACGATTTGCCATACCGCCGATGAACTTCGACCTGTGCTGCGAAGAAGTTGACTTCGCGCACTTGAGGGACAGCTATCTGGCAGGCCTGATCTTCTATTTTAATGAAGATGATGAGATCTGGAATTACTTTTCTGAAAAGTACGGAGTTGATAAAGAGTCACTGCCTCCGATCAAGACGGCACATCAAAATATCTGGAAGGAAAAGCGCGGTGAAAAAGCAAAACCTTTCAGCGATCTGATCCGCCTGGTCGATCACTCAACCGGTAATCCGTGGCTAGACGTTACGACCTGCCAATATCCGGAGTTCTTCGAATGGAACAAAGAAACTGTTGACTGGTTGACCGAGGCGTATAAGGCCGCAAACCTATACTTCAAAAATCTCGAGCAGTTAGATAAAAGGATCGAAGAAGATCCTCAGACGTTCTTTAGTGAGCTTATTGCATTCTGGAATACGGGGAAGGTCGGGTCAGGGAGGCAAAGCTAGCCGATGAATAGCACCATGCAAGTGCCTGCCGATGCGTCCGCCGCACTGTATTTCCTGCCGGGTCAATATCTCTTTGCAGACCTGAGTGAATCGTCTGTGGGTCTGAAGGCTCTTTCGAGTGACCAAGTGGCCAGAGCGTTTCGAAAGGTTCATACGGATACGGGATGGCTTGGTAAACGGGTTATGCGTTACCGTGAGGCTCCCGAAGGCAATGCGATTCTTTCGTATGAACCAGCCGCAATACGAAAGATAACTATCGCTCTTTCTGACAAGGGAATTGTTGAGATCTCAGTCCCGATGCCCCCTCTCATCCTTCTTGGTAAAGGACGGGAATATTATCTTTGGGCCGCTGCTTCATCTCATATATCGGCTAATACCAACCTTGCCGTCGCTCCGCTGCCGAATGTCGGTTCCGGTAAGATCTGCTTTGGAAAAAACGAAGTTCCTGAGACCCATCCTTCTACCTCGCGAAATTTGGAAACTAATTTTTGACACGCCATTCAATACAGACCACGCAAGCGAGCGATGCCACTCTGAACCACAAGATGTACGTGAACTTCTTTGGAAACTGGCGGCTGACAAGGCGAAGAAGTTTCCGAAGTCCGAACTGATCTTATCAAGCACTACGATCGACGACGCGTGGGAAACGATCGTTGAACAGCGAAGATACGACTCCCGGTTCTGAATAAAATTATGGAAAGAGAAAAGGAGTTCATCGGTCATCGGATTGCAAAAGAACGATTCGAGCCGGTAGAAGCCATTCTTTACGAGTACCTCCTTGCCGGAAACGGCGTAATTCTAAGGGCTCAGCGTGAGGAATTTACGGTTTCAGTTCCTCTAGAATTTAGAGAGATAAAGGGCCTTCCAACCGTATTCGTAGGTATCAAATGGCACAAGCCGAAAGTCCCAAGCCGTATTTGGGACGAAATTTGTAAGCACGCCCAGGCCTCCAATTCGAAGGAGAATTTTAGAGAAGAACTTTATCTTATCTATTGGGATAGCGAGCGATACGCGTGGCAGTGGCGCACATCGAGTAAGGACAGAACGTATGCCTCAACCATCGCCGACGATAGACGGCCCGAATACTCTGATGCCTGTATAGAGGTTCATACGCACCCTGACGGGGCATACCAGTTCAGTTCTGCCGATGATCGTGATGAATCAGGCAAGTTCCGGATATTCGGTATCATTGCTGACGTCCACGACAAGCCGAAGTTCAGATTCCGTTGCGGCATTTACGACCACCTTATCCCGATTCCATTTTCCTGGATCGGCCACGTGCCAAGCGGAGTTGTCGATCTGAATGAGGTCGAAGCTCTGCTTCAGATGATGTTGTAATGGATATCGATCTTAGCTTCTCGCAGGCCGCGGTTGTGATGCCTGTCGAATACAACACCCTTCGATTCATCGTTGTCGGTGCCGGAGGAACAGGCTCTTTTGTCGTTCCTGCTTTAGCCCGATTGATCTTCGAACTAAAACAACAGCAGAACAAACCGGTAGAAATGCTGATCGTCGATCCGGATGTGGTAGAAAACGGAAATATACCGCGGAGCAACTTCTGTTTTGCGGAGGTCGGACGATACAAGGCCCAGACCCTTGCGGAGCGAGTTTACAACGGCATGGGGAATAGAAACAAGCTTCTCGTGCGAGAGTTTCGATCCGGAGAAACATTTTAAAAACTCGAACAGCGACTACAGGAGCCTGAGCATCATCGTCGGCTGCGTCGATAATTACATGGCTCGACGAGAGATGCATCGAGCACTTGATGAGTTTCGAAGTTACGGTGATGCAATCAAGGATCTGGTGGATAGACGGGGGAAACGGTAAGGCATCAGGCCAAGTGCTGCTGGGCTCGACGACAAAGGCACTCAAACCCGAGCAGTACTTTACGGGAACGAGTATCTGTCGGGCACTCCCGGCACCATCGCTTCAGCATTCCGATCTTCTTAAGCCAGAAAGAGTTGAAGCCAAGAGCGATGCGTCGTGTCCCGAACGCGTTCGACTAGGTGAGCAGGGGCTTAACGTGAATCAGCGAGTGGCGGTCGAAATGGCGGAGATGCTTTCGTCTTTGCTTTTGACACGTACCCTCAAGCGATTTGCGGTCTATTTTGATCTGGAGAGCGGTAGTACTAGATCCGCCTACTGTACTCCAGTAGCCGTGTCTGACGTTCACTGCATGTTGTAGGCCAAACTTGTATGTCGGAACTTTTACCAAAAGAAATTGAAAGTATCCTGCCACGGATCAGTGACCAAGAGTGGAACAAGAATCCGACCGTCTATGCCGTGTTCAAATTTCCAATGAGCGGATGGAAATGGTTCGTGACAGAAGGCGATGCTTATGAAGACGACACTTGCTTCTTTGGTTATGTGGTCGGGCTTGAGCGCGAATGGGGATATTTCTGTCTTAGTGAATTGGAATCCGTTGACATCAACGGGATTAAAGTCCGTCGTGATGAGGATCACGTCCCGAGGCCGTTGTCCGAGTGTCTGCAGCAATACGGACTGGTTGAAAATTAAGCGGTGGACAGGATGCGAATGGAAACTCAAACATCTGCCGGAGTTGCCGGCACGCAGGTATTGCCATCTTTAGCATCTTCGGTGCTCCGAAATGTGTTCGGTGGCACTCAGATGGAGGGCAAATCCACAGAAGAAATCTCACCAAATTCTTCGGTAGAAGTTCCATCTGAAATTGCTCAGCAAGTTCTAACCCGCCTGGAAACCAGGATGGAGCGAGCTGCGACGGAACTGGGTATCAGTGCCGGAGAGGTTGAATCTCTTCCATTCGATCTATCGACGCTGGAAAGTGAAGGCATCTTCATGAATATCGATTGCCGAGGATTCGGTAGTCTTGTTCGGCAACTGGAATGGAAAACTCTCGGAGTCCAGCTACCTGAGAATGCGGCCGTCAGAGTGAGTCCGCCGCGAGCTGGGTTGCTGCCTGATGTCTATCGGAATCGCCTGATGCGAGGCGCGGCCCAGGCTCATAACGCCCTCAGCAAATTCGGCTTCAGATTCACGCTCTGCGAAACGGTTTGGGGAACGAGCGAATACAAGTGGATTCCGTGGACCGCGTTTGAATCTTTCGAAAAAGCATATCTCCAGGCCTGCGAAACTCTCGCCGCAGCAAAGAGCGAGGTTCTTTCGAAATACGACGAGATCCTCAACATCCTTCAGGACAGTTTCTATCAGCTTGCGAGAGATTCTGCCGACAGGTTCGAGGCGACCAGCGATGAAGCGTTTGATAGAGAGGAGTTCGTAAACGCGGTCGCGGCACAAGCCATCGGAATGGTTCCGACACGCGAGATGATACGCGATGGCCTCGTGATAACAATGAAGCCGAAGGTGATCATTCTAGGATCGGAGATGATCGCCGAGCGAAACCTTGCAAAATCGCTTGCCCTCGAAACGACTCGTATCAATTCGGAGCAGACGAAGATCGATCTTGAGATCGATGCAAAACGCCGTATCGAAGAAATAAAGGTCGATGAGGTTACTGCTGAAACCCGGCGAGAACGCGAAGTGAAAGAGCGTATCCGGGAGATGAAGATCGAGGCGGCCCAGCGTGAAGCGGAAGAGGCGGTATCTCCGATCAAGGAAGGCTTTGCACAGATAACTGCGAAGATCTTCGACTCCGCTTCGGAAATGGCAGAACGAATGAAGGATGCGGAGTTTGTGTCGGGTTCATTGGCTAAACGAGCACGTCAGATGTGCGAATGGTATCAGTTGATGAACTTCACGGGCGATACATCTCTTGAAAACGTACTCGAACAATTGCAGACCGCCGCCGGTCGGGAAGCGAAGCAGCGCTCGCCGGAAGAGATGCGAACTGCTCTAAGCGATCTTCTTCGCATGACATCCGTTCATTCAAAGAAGTTGCTCGATGAAGACCGGCTAAGCGCTCTTGAACTCTAGATCAAAAAAATACGGGGCCTCAAAAAATGGCAAACTTCGACCTGAGCAAATACATACCGGTTCATGCACGCATAGCAGAGTTCTATGAGAAGTATCCGGACGGCCGGATCGTTACCGAGATCATAAGGCTTAACGAAGACAGCGGTTTCGTGTGTATAAAAGCCGGAGCGTATCGGAACCGAGATGATGCGGAACCTAGTTCTACCGGACACGCCTTCGAGGTCCGCGGCCAGGGATATGTAAACACGACATCGTTTATCGAAAACGGTGAAACAAGTGCTGTTGGCAGGGCTTTAGCAAATCTAGGGTTCAAGATCGACAACGGCATCGCATCAAGAGAAGAAATGCAGAAGGTCGAAAGAATGACCGAGGCAGCTAAACCGACCGGCAACAATGGACAAAATGGCCATAACGGGCGTCTTGTCACACAATCCGTTTCTTAAACACTTCCCGTAAACAAACGATGTCTGAATTAGAAACCGGTGCTGACAGCATCCGGAAGTTCCTGCATGAGCTCGATATCAGGATCAGAGCCCGATACCCGCTTATCGCTATCAATACCTTCGAAGAAGACCGCGTAAGAGAGGCGTTGGTCGATCTCGTCTTTCAGGATCGGCACAAGGAGAAGCCTCTCTATTTCTGGAGCCGGCCAAGCGGCCTTCAGAAGGTAGTCGATCCGAAAGAAGGACTTTTAAGCTCGCCTCAAACGATCGGCGATACCGAAGATCCCGAAAGCCTTCTTGGTTTTATTAGCGAGCAGAAGACGGGTATTTTTCTGCTGTGTGATTACGCACCCTATATCTCCCCATATGGGCAGGAAGATCCGCTGCTCGTTCGACGACTTCGTGAGATCGCCTGGAAGCTCAAATCCACGAAAGCCACGGTTCTCTTTGTCGGACCGAACTTTCCCGAACTAAAAACACTCGAAAAGGAAGTGACGCAGATAGAACTCGATCTTCCGAGGGAATCCGAGATCGAAGACTCGATAGAACTTCAGTTTGAGAACTTACGATCCAACGGGCTCGATATTAGCCTAACCAAAGAAACCCAGGACGCTCTGCAGCAGTCTCTTCTTGGTCTGACAGCGGTCGAGATCAGCAATGTCGTCGCAAAGGCGGTCATCAGTTGTAACGGTCTGAATCAGGATTCGATCAATGTCATTCTTGAAGAAAAGAAGAATGTCATACGCGGTAGCGGCTCATTGACCTATGTGCATCCTGAACCGGCAAGCAACTTAGGTGGCTACCAATCGCTTCGAGCCATCCTTGAACGCGCGGCATACACGTTCAGTCCGAGAGCAAAAGCACGACACGTCGAACCCTGCAAAGGCATACTGCTCGTCGGTCTTCCGGGATGCGGAAAAGATCTCTGTAAACGTGTCGCTTCAAGCATTACGAATCGGGCTCTGCTTGATCTGGACTTCGGTTCGATCATGGGTGAGGGCGGAGGCGTCATCGGTTCGTCGGCGATGTCGATAAAGCGGGCGTTATCTATCGCCGGAACGATCAAAGGCATTCTCGGTATCAGCGAGTTCGAAAAAGCGGTCTCAGGAATGAAGTCGTCCAACAAGACGGACGGCGGTGAGACAGCACGAACTATCTCCTATCTTCTCAACTGGATGCAGGACAACAAGGACGTTCTTGTATTCGCTACCGCCAATGACGTACGCGAACTCGAATCCGAACAGTTCAGGATCGGTAGGTTCTCATATATACACTTCGTCGATCTTCCGGAGACCGAGGATCGTAAGGAAATATTCCGGGTTCACCTTAAGAAAAGAGCACTCGATGCCGAATACTTTGATCTCGATAAGCTGGTAGAGAAGAGCAAGGACTTCTCCGGTGCGGAAATAGAAGGTGCAGTACAAGACGGAGTTCTTGAAGCCTTCATCGACGGCGACCGGCAGGCCGAGACCCGCGACATCATTAAAGCCGCCGAGAACATCACGCCTACAGCACAGATGATGAGCGAGAAGATCGAAGAGATCCGTAAATGGGCCCGGAACAATATCAAAGGCGTAGGCTCACGAATCGAGCATACCGGCCTTGCCGGAAACCGCACCGATCGGATTTATGAACTCTAATTACGGAGAATCTCAATGAGTAAATACATGACATTTGACTCTCAGTCATTCCCGAATCGAGAGTTGCTCATCGAAGCCTTGGCCGAATGCGGGTTCCCAACTCCGACTGTCGGAACTGACATTCCCCTCGAAGGATGGGATAAACGCGATCCACAAACAGCCGATGTCGTTATTAAGCGTCGTGAAGTCCAGCGGCAATCGCTTTTGGGAGATATCGGCTTCCGGAGAACGTCAAAAGGCTATGTTGCCGTTATCGATGATATGGACCTGAATTACCACTTAGGGAAAGACTTCGTGATCAGGCTTCAGAACAGCTATCACGAAGCAGCGGCAAGAAAGATGGCCAAGAAGCTCGGCGGCACGCTTATCAAGGAACGAATCGGAAAAACTCTTAAGATACGTATCAAATATTGAGAAGGAATATGGTGGATTATGCCCGAGGTTGAATTCAAGATCGATACCGAACGTGGAACCTGCGAGACCGAAATAAAAGGGTATCAAGGGACCGCTTGCGAGAAGGCCGCAAGACAGCTAAAGGAAGTTCTTGGCGATCCCTCTGCGGAAACTAAGAAGCAAGAGTATTTCGTCAAACGGAGGTCCAAACTGACCAGCAAACGAAAATGAGCAATGAGATCACGTTCATACTTGAACTCGACAGTGGGAAACTCACGACCGAAGTATCAGGTATTTCCAACGCGGTTCTAACCGATCTAAGAGATGACCTTGGCACTTCCCAGAATGTGAATTGCGGAAAGCCGCTCCAAGGAAAGACCGTGAAACTGCTCACGTCAAACCGATTCCGACGACAATCAGTCCATCTGGCTCTATCGGATTTATCATAATTCGGTCGTTGATGGGCCTGGTCGAAGAAGCGTAGTTCAAGTTTCAGGATGTTCAATTCGTTGTCCTGGATGTTACGTGCCCGATACACACGATCGGCACAATGGGAAGTTGGTTTCCGTTTCGTCAGTTGTCAAGGAAGTCCTGTCCAGAAGCGCCGAACACGATGGGGTTACGATTCTGGGTGGCGAGCCGTTTGACCAGGCCGGGCCCGTCGCAGAACTGGTATCGAGACTTAATCGATTCAATCAGCAGATATTAGTGTACAGCGGCAATACGCTCGAAACCCTAATCGCACGACACGATCCATGTGTCGACTATATTCTCACCCATATAGATGTTTTGATTGATGGACCGTTCGAACAATTTCTCAACGCCAAGACTGGAGAATATCGGGGTTCTTCGAATCAGCAACTTTATGGATTGCAGGCCGGTTAAAAAAAACGAGATTCTAAATTCTGCCTTCTCGTTTCATGATCGTCATTTTCATTTTTCTACAAATTGACCGAAGCACAGCAATTGCATGCGTTGGTAAACCTCTTCCCAATTTGCAGCGAAAAAAGTGCGTTGAGGCTGATGGGATCTTCCAGTTGGGGTATGATTCGGAAAGTTTGAAACGTCTCCAACGGGCATATGATAGTACCTAAGCTCGAAAGCAAAGTTGGTTGCACGTTGTTTGCAGCGTTGCTGATCACGGCTTATCAGTGTTGAATGGGGATAGCCGTTAAGCTGTTGATTCTAAGAAGTTTTGAGCAGTTTTGACAAATTATATAAACCTACCTAAATCGCTCGGGGAGCGAGAGGGCAATCCTTGAACTTTGCTGCGAAATTATTTAGTTGGTTCTGAAAGGCTCATTTGATCATAGGTTTGATTATCGCAATCAAGTAGTGCTTTCGCCTGCAAAGCTGCCGTTTCGTCAAATTCGGTGTATTCGAAGCTCGTTTGCATCTTCTGATGTCCGGCACCACGTTGCGCGAGCTTATCAGAGTAGCCGAGACGTCCCAGTCTGGTCACCCAGTCCCGACGCAAATCCCGGAGCCTGAGTCCCGGTAAGCCTGCGGCTTCACGTACGATGTTCCACGACTTCTTAAAAGTGCTGTGAGGGAATATTAAATTATCCAGTTCGGCTGCGTTCTGCGATATTAAGTTTCGTCTGCTTAGGTCTTTCCAAAGTTCCGCAAAGGCTCTCTTCATTCTCTCCGTGACTACGGCATGCCTCACCTCGCCGCTTGTTCTTGTAGGAAACAAGCTGGGTAAGATCTTTGAATTGTCCGGCATCATCAAAAAGATCTCTCCACCGTAATGGTTCGAAAAATGGGGAGGTGTCTTTCGAATAATCGGTCTTGCTGTCGTTTACAGGGTATAGTTCATTCGGACGAGCACCCGAGTCCCTTAATGAGATTATCAAAGCATATAGTCGCGGTGCCTCAGTTAGCACCTTCCTCGCTTCCTCGAGGATTACCTTTTCCTGATCTGAGGTTACAGTGACCGTTCTTCGATTTTCCAGCCCCTTTTGGATAAAGTCCTCAAAATCCGGAAGTTCCTTTAACCATTTCTTCTTCCAAGCTTTCCGCATCATGGCGCGAATTGATTCAAAGTCCCGGTTTATTGTAGTAATGCTAACCCTCGTCTTTTATCCGTTTCTTGCGAAAGGCTCGAAATGTCGATTCATCGATCTCGAAATGAGAACCTTCTTCCCGATTCCAGTAACAATTCGATCGATCTTATTTTGCTCCTGCTCCACGTCCTCATTCCTTCGATCTTTATACCGTTAACATAGACGGGCGAAATCACGAACTCTTTCTTGTACCATTCGGCAAGCTCACCGAAAGCCATCTTTCGGCCATCTATAAATGCCTGTCCTCTATTCTCAAACTCACGTTTGAGTTCCTCGCCAATCTGCTCTGCATGTGTTATATTCTCTGCTCGGCGATAAATAGGCTTTACGGAACCGTCGGCATTTTTAACAAACACCCTGGCATAGAGATAGCCAGAAGGAGACTTCCAGGCGTATGATCCATATCGTTTGCGTTTCTTCTTCTTAGGATTATCCGAGTTTGCGGCCATTTATCTATTTATTTATCTATTTGAGTTCGGAATCGATAAATAGTTTAGTCCGAATTCTACCGAAAAGCCAAATAAAATACGGGCTAATTGCTCTTAGAGTCCGAGCAGAAAATCGATTAGAAGGGGCTTTTAACCACTGGGTCGCAGGTTCGAGTCCTGCTCGGATCACCAAAAATTAATAGAAGCACTCTTTCGGGGGTGCTTTTTTATTTTGCGGGCTTCGGATCAGAGTTTTGTGAGTGAAAGTTGGACCTCGTCCAGGAGTTTCTCATCCCATTTGCCGATCGCGTTTTGAGATCGCAGTTCATTGAGCAGAGCTAGGGAGCGTTCGAGTTCGCGCCGGGCGATCTCTTTGCGGCCAAGTTTGATCGCCGTCATACCGACGCTTTTAAGTGACTGGGCGAGGTCGCGGCGGGCAAGTGTATTGCGGACATCCAGATCGGCGATCTGCTTATATATCTCGGCAGATCTCTGATATTTGACCATCGCGTCCTGTAGATTGTTCGCTTTCTCGCTGGTATCGCCCATTCTCACATATAGCGTAGCGAGATCACGCTGAAACATCGCGTTTTTAGGATCATCCGAGACCAATGTCTTAAACATTTCTTCGGTCTTTGTGAGCCGCATATACGCTTCCCGAGGCTTACCGACAAGCGTAAGAACAAATCCCAATCGTGATCCGGTGCGAGCGAGATTATAGCGAGCCTGAGCGTCCGCCTTATCTGCATTTACGGCCTGCTCGGCGACCGCAAACTGCCGCTCGGCAAAATGCAGCGAACGGGTCGGCGAGGCCTCTTCGTAAATGCTGCTGGCAAGGCCGTACGCGAGCCATACGAGAGCCAGGACGCCGGAGTCATTTGGTGAACGGGCAGCGAGCCCGTCGGCCAACTCGATCGCCTTGTCCATCTCGATCTCGGCCTCACTCTGTGCACCGTCCCACGAAAGAGCGTTGCTGAGATAGAAGATCGCCCGAGTCTGCAATTTTTGAACGACGTCTGAATTTTGATCCAGCCCGGCAAGTTGGTCGATCGTCTTTCGAAAGAGCGGCACCGCCACCGAGTATTGGTTATTATTGGAATAGATCTGCGCGTGCTCGATCTGAGCCTCAATAGCCGACATCTTCAGTTCAGCGGACCCCGGATCCGCTGCAATGAGTTCGCCGTAGATGGTAAGGCCCAATTCACTGTCGCGGATCGCGCCCGAGATATCACTTTGTCGCGTGCGAATAAGGCTCGTCGATTGCAAGTTCCGGGCGATGAGTCGCCGGTTGTCGGCACTTTGCGGTAACCGCTGCCTGATCAAAAGTGCCTTTTCGAAACTGGTGACCGCCCCCGATAGATTGTTTAGATTAGGGCGATTTGGGTTGCCCTGCAGATCGCCGACCTTTTCGTACGCTGCCGCAAGCTCAGCCTGAAGTCCTGCGTCATCCGCCGATTCCTCCGCCAGAGAATCGAGGTACTCGAGTGCCCGTGTTACGACCGTTTCACGAGCTTCAGTCGCACCGTTCAGACGCTCGATCTTCGGCGTGATCTCAAATAGAAGTGAATTTGAAAGTTGTCGAATGTCGCGAAAGCGGTGTTCCGCACGGTCACGTTCGTGACGTGCGACACTGGCCTGCCACAGAGCAAAGATCATCCCGGTAACGAGTGAAATCACGATCAGTGCCGCGGCACCGACACCCAATCTATGTCGGTTGAAAAATTTACCAATTAGATAGACGGCGGTATTCGGCCGAGCTATCACCGGCCTTCCGCTAAGGTGGCGCCGGACATCCTCGGCGAGGTCCTCAACTGATGTGTAGCGCCTCTCGGGTTCCTTCCGAAGAGCCATTAAAACAATATTGTCGAGGTCGCCGGCCAATGACCGTCTCCCGGGAATATTCGGAGCCAGGCGGACGACCGAACTTGGAGGGACGGGCTGACTTGCATTGATCGTCTGCAAAACCTCGTCGAAACTCTTATTTTCAAGGTCCAGCGGTTTTGACCCGGTCAACAATTCATACAGAACTACTCCGAGCGAGTAAATATCACTTGAGGTGGTGATCGCCCGCCCGCCGATCTGTTCCGGCGATGCGTAGGCCGGCGTAAATGCGAGTACGGCGGTTTGAGTGTTGGTATTATCGATCTCGAACGCCTTGGCAAGCCCAAAATCAAGTAATTTCGGCTCGCCATCCGAGTTGATTACGATGTTCGACGGTTTGATATCGCGATGCACTACGAGATTCCGATGTGCGTACGCCACGGCGGCACAAACCTTCAAAAAGAGCAGCAGACGATCGTGGATGGACAGCGCTCGGGCCGACGCGTATTCGGTCAGCGTCAGACCATCGACATATTCCATTGCGATGAACGGCTCACCGCGATCGGAAATGCCGCCGTCGTGCAATGCGGCGATGTTGGGATGGTTAAGGCCTGCGAGAATCTGACGTTCGCGTCGAAAATGCTCGATTATGCGGGAGTCGGCGACTGATTGGCGGACGATCTTTTACGACATCCTGGTCGAACTCTCCATCGTCCCGCCGTGCCAAAAGACGGTTCCCATCCCGCCGTGACCGATCTCTCGGACAATTCGGTAA
>JADJBB010000017.1 GCA_016703965.1 Acidobacteriota bacterium | reverse complement strand
AGAGCATTTTATCCAAACATTCTGCGATATTTTGGGCTCAGGTTTTCGATATCAAAGACGACGAAAAAGTCTATAGAACCAAACTCGCGATCCACTATGGGCGGTCCGCAAACTCGGGCACCCAGCCGCAGATACATATCAAACAATGCCGGTAGTTTCGCGTCGCCTTCATGGCAATCGCTGTCAATATCAATCTGGTCACGTTTGGGAACTACCTTTAGCCTTTCGTCAAAATGGCCGTCACGTCTAAGTTGATGGAAGATCCGTTCACCTTCCGATTCGTCTTGCGTAAAAACCGAGCAGCAACCGAAGAAATAGCGCTTTTCCGTGTGCCTAGAGTAAGAAAGCAAGGCTTTCCAAAGAAGGAACAGTACCCTTGTGTTTCGATGTTTGCGGGCGATGCAGGCTCGGCCGATCTCGATCCCGTTTTCCAAGATTTCTTCGGGCAGATCTTCTATCGTGAATTCATTAGCCGAGTAAAAACCTTTTATAGACCGGGCAGTATCAAGGCTGTTAAGTCGGTAGGTCCCAACCGTTTTGCCTGTCGTTCGATCGAGAAGACGAGATGTTTGCATTTGAAATCATAGGCGTCGAACTCCAGCTGAGAATTGACCGGCGTTCTGTTTGCATTCGATCCCATCTCGACGTTGAAAACCTGATGCCGCAGTCTCAAAGCCGCGGCAACTTCAGGCGGATTTTCCGCAATTCGCACTTCATACTTACCCTCAATCGTCGGAGAAAGACGGGGAGGTTGATGATCGATACGATCCCAATCTATCGATTGTGCGAGTTGCATATGGGACCACATTTCCTCCGACCCGAATCAGGCTCGGCACTAATGGATTCCGCCAGATACAAAGATTATTCCTAATCAACCACAGGTTTCTTGTGGCTATCGGTGTAACGTGACATTTCGTGTTGACGAATGTCATTTTCCACCACATGCTCTTTATCCTCCGTTTTTCCATTCTGTAAAGTTAATTGGATAGCTGATACGATTTTCCTACAGCGAGACTGCCGCGATAAGAGTTTCACACGAGCATCTTCATATGATAAGATACTCACACGTAAGACTCACTTCGATAAGATTTTCACATGAAAGATAAAGAAATTGGATGAGAAAAGATAAGAAAAATCCACGAGAAACAACGATCTATCTTGATTTTGCCCTTCCGATAAGAAAAATATATGGCTGAAAGTGGACCATCAAAGGCCTTGCCACGACACATCGGGCTTGTTGCCGTTATCGAAGAGCTTAAATTGAGGACCCCTGTGCCGGCCGTTCACTCCTCCGTGGTGGCCGGTGCGCGAAGAACACGTATTGAGAACGAAGCGATTTTCGAACAGTACCCGAAAACCTATGCCACGAATAATTTGTATGAAAACCTGAAATTTGCGATGCGGTATGATCCAGTAGACCTCGGTGTGCTACAAGCCGCTTTTGCTCAAATCGCCGCGGAAGATATTAAAACTTGGGTTAGCACCGAATCTACCGGGATCTATGCTCGGAAAATATGGTATTTATATGAACTACTTACAGGTGAGATTTTGGATCTGCCGGATGTAGCTCCGACAGGATATGTCGATTTGCTGAATCCAAAGCTGCAATTGACTGCAAGCAGCACGCAGATAAGGCGTCAGCGTATCAACGATAACCTACTCGGTACCCGCACCTACTGCCCGCTAATTCGCCTCACAGACAGACTAAAAAGCGCTGTGGCTGAAGGACTCGACAAGGAAGCAAGAGAGATCGTCGAAGGCAGTGACCCGCTGATCTTGGCAAGAGCTATAAGCTTCTTGTACACAAGGGAAACAAAATCGTCTTTCGCAATCGAGGGCGAGGTGGCGGGAAAATCTGGGCTGAACGTTTCGTGGCCGCCCTTGAGCACGCTGCAGAATTTGAAACAGGCGATAAAGCGAACTTCGTCGATTTGCAGAACCAGATAGTCGATCCGCTTTTCCGCAAAAGATTGGCACAATCCAGAACTATGTCGGTCAGACTGCGCGATTACACCGTGCAGGTTCACTTCGTTTGCCCAAAACCGGAGGACGTTGGGGATCTAATGGAAGGTTGGATGGACTGTGCCCGCCGGCTTCAGACCTCCTCGGTTGATCCAATTGCGGCAGCCGCGGCGATGGCGTTTGGATTTGTATTTGTCCATCCTTTCGAAGATGGCAATGGCCGAATACATCGTTTTTTGATCCATCACGAGTTGGCGCGCTCGGAGTTCGCTCCGCCGAAGCTAATTTTTCCCGTGTCTGCTGTCATGCTTCGCGAACGCGTCGACTATGATCGCGTTTTGGAAAGCTTCTCGAAAGCAATTCTTCCATTTATCGAATTTACATTGGACGCTCAAGGTGGCATGACAGTCGAGAACGAAACGTCGAATCTATATCGGTATTGGGATGCGACGAGATTGTCGAATATTTGTACGGCTGCGTAGCAGAGACGATTCGACGCGACTTACGGGAAGAACTCGGTTTCTTAGCAGTATTCGATCAGGCCCTTACAGAAGTGATGAACATCGTCGATTTGCCGGACCGACGAGCCTCGTTATTGATTCGGTTTATCCTACAGAATCGCGGCACCCTGTCGAAGAACAAACGAGAAAAGGAGTTTCCGGAACTTACCGACGAGGAGATCCTGTCAATCGAGTCCGCAATTCGGGAAATCTCTGAGTCTATTAATCAGTGATCTGTTGTCACCGGACGAGCAATTTCGGGGGGAAATTCGGGGGGAATTACCGAGGCGTTTATATGTCCATGATAGGCTGATCGTGTCTACAGCTGTCCGAAAGTGTCCACCTGTGGACTTAAAATCCTGTGAACTAAGGTTCGTACGGGTTCGATTCCCGTCCCCAGTACCACATTAACTAATTTACATACAAATACTTAAGGACCGGCTCGAAAACGGGCAGGTCCTTCTGTTTCTTCCCATCTGGATTTCAGGGGGAATTTCAGGGGGAATTTCTCTCTTTATTCACGACCATTAGTGACTTGATGTGAGAACTTATGACGCCGAATGTCCAATTTGTCGGTGAAGGAACCTCTAGACGCTAAAAAGGCACACGGCTTGCATTCAGCGGTTGAGCAGGAGAGGGAACTTGCCTTATGAATCATGAAATAATCGACAGCCAGCAACTCGCACAACGATGGAATCTTACGGGTACTTTCGAAGCAATCGCCAAAAGATTTCAACGCCTCAGGGCCTTACCTAGGTCGAATCCTCGGCATTTGAAGGCACTTCGAATCGGTAATCAAATACGCTACCGGATGGCAGATATTCTGGAATATGAAGATCGAAATGTCGCTGGCAGGCGTCGGGTATTAAATTAATTATAATTGCGACTAATTTATCGGATCAAAGGGCGGTTTCATTTCAAACCGCCGGTTAATTTTCGAACCGCTCGCCTCCCGTTTCGAGTCCTTTTTCCGGGAATTGAGGATTCGAATTATTCTCTGATTCATTGAACCCCGATACTCGCCGACGCCGACTCTCTCACTACTTAGGAATGGTCCGTCTATGAGCAAATCTATGTGAGTCAAAATGTAATGGATACTAGGAACATTTCGCTGGATCAGAGCATCGATTGTATAGCCGGTATAAACGGTTACATTGATTCCATGAATCTTTAGGCTGGCCACAAGTTCGCCCACCGCCTCTGCCTGGTCGAATGGTTCGCCACCTAGGATTGTAACTCCGTCGCTGTTATTTTTCTCCCGCAAGATGTCGGCAACGATAGAAGAGATCGGAACTCTCTTGCCATTCAGTCGATTGTGAGTTTCTGGTACATAGCAACCTGAACATCGAATCGTACAACCTGACACCTGGACTACGCTTCGCACACCCGGACCATCAACGACGGAACGGTGGTATATCGTGTACAGCCAGATAAAACGATGATCGTCAGATAAGGCATCAATCTGATTAGCGGGTTTAGAGATATCCACGTCCGACGGCTTGCCGCAGTTCACATTGTGCGGGGAATCAAAGTTCGCACGGAGGTCAGCTAAGTCGTCCGTAGAAACTCCCCCGACTTCTATGGTGAGCTTTCCACGATCGGGCTCAATGATGAATGTGAGTTCCTTACTCATTTTCGTCTCGTCGTTTGTTTCGATCTTGGAGTGACAAAGTACTCCTCCTTGCGGACTTCGGTAGACGGATCGCCAAGGACTTCTTTAAGCTGTCTTGCCGCTTTCTCGCACATCGGTCCGTGATAGCCTTTTATCTCTGTTTCGCAGGTTCCGCGTTCAGTATCGATTTTGAATTCGACTTCAGGCATTTTCGTTGCTCCTCAATATTTAATCCGTATCTTGAGAGTCTTTCCCACCCGCTCTTTACTAAGCGTTCCCCCAAGCTTCTTTGCCATCTTCCTCGCGGCAGCTTCGTGATAGTTGTTTTGCAGTCTAACGATGAAATCTTTGCCGAGGCGATAGGACAGATCCATGTCGTCGATAACCGCAACATAGCCCTTTGACGTTTTCCTGAAGCCGATATCTCCTAAAAGCGATTGTCCGCGTACTTCACGACGCCCGATTACGACGTCCGCTGTTTGTGGATCGCGTTTGTCCCATCCTTCGAGAGTAATGTCAGTTCCCACAGTCGGGGATGCGAACCCGCATTCGGCCAAGGCTTCGAGAAGCAGTTCTCGATTCGGAAACGACTGAGAGTCGAATGTCATGTATTTACTCATTTAGATTCTCCGTAATTAGAGTTCATAGATCCGATCGGCGCGGTTTCCGGTAATGCCAGGATTTTCGTTTCGGGAGCCTACGCCTTTGATATTGTTCCGTGCCCATTTGCGGATCTCTTCGATCTTCTCGCTCATCATCTGAGCTGTAGGCGTGATGCCCTCGGCGGCCTTAATGATGTCGCGAGTCTCGGCCTGCCGGTCACCGTCGATAAAGGCTTCAAGGACTCCGTCTTGTACTGCACCTTCGATCTCCGCACCGGAGAAATCCTTGCTCTTATCTACGAGCTTTTCCAGGTCGAACTGGTCGGTATCGAGATGTCTCTTCTTGAGATGGACTCGGAATATTTCTCGACGATCCTCGCTTTCCGGAAGGTCGACAAAATGAATGTATGAGAACCGGCCGATCCTGAACTGTTCGGATTCGAGCTCTCGAACGTCGTTCGCGGTCGCGAAAACGAGAACGTCCTTGTTGTCCTGCATCCAGTTGAGAAGATAGGAGATGGTTCGGGCCGTTTCGCCGCCGTCGGTCTTGTTGGACGACTTCATTCCTGAGACCGCTTTTTCGAACTCGCTGATACCAAGAATGCCTTTAATCGTGCCAGCGATAGATAACGCCCGCTTTATCGACATCGCGGATGAGCCAATGACACCTCCGCCCTCACCCATGATCGAACCAAAGTCCAGATCAAGCAGAGCCCGATTCGTGATGCTTGACGCGACCCGTTTACAGAGATCCTTTCCGCAACCCGGCAATCCGACGAGGAGAATTCCCTTGCAAGGTTCGACGTGGCGTGCTTTTGCTCTCGGACTGAATGTGTATGCTGCGCGTTCGAGGATGGCTCGAAGCGATTGGTAGCCGCCTAAGTTGCTTGCCGGTTCGGGATGAACATAGGTCAATGAGCCGCTACCTCGAATGACGTTTTTCTTTTCTTCAAGAATGACATTGATCGAATCCTGATTCAGACCGTTACAACTGATGACCGCCTTTGCGACGACATTGCTGATCTCGACTGCTGTCAGACCAAGAAGAGACTGCTGCAGTGCGTCTTGGGTTTCTTTGGTAAGGCTAATATCGAGACCGTTCGAACGCAGATTCTCAAACTGAAGCTCTATCGAGTCTTCGATCTCTGATTCCCTCGGAAGGTCGAGTTCTATTTGCGTTACTTCCTTTTCGAGCGTCTTGAGTTCTGGGAAGTTCGGTCCTACGAAGAGAATTGTGGCTTTCGTCGATTTCAGCTTCCAGGCGATCTCACGAAGTCGTCGAACCAGCAAAGGGTCTTCCTGCCCGTACGGTGAGATATAGGGTGCGTAATCACACAGCAGGAAAATACCTGTCTTCTGCTCGCTAATAAAACCAAGAAGGCTTTCGGGATCTTCGGTATCGCCGATCGTTTGAGGCGAACTTAGCAGACCCTCTTTTGGATCAGACACCTTCTGAAGGCCGCTTGGGCGGCTCCAGAAATAGAGAGACTTTTCCTTATGCCGCTCCTGAAAGACGAGATCGATCAACGCCTCTCGTACTCGGTCTTCTTCGAAAGTATTGATTGCGATAAGTGGGTATCGGGCTCTGATCCTGATATCTAGCTCATGCAGGAACTTCCGGATGCTGTCGGCACCGGTTTCTAATTCAGACATGTTTTATTAAAGTTGAAGTTAAGAAACGGATTGTGTGACGAGACGCCCGTTATAACCGTTTCGTCCATTGTTGCCGGTCGGTTTAGTAGTATCGGTCATCCTTTCGACCTTCTGCATCTCTTCTCGCGATGCGATGCCGTTATCGATTTTGAATCCAAGATTGGCTAATGCCCTGCCGACCGCACTGGTTTCTCCGTTTTCGATAAAGGATGTTGTGTTCACATATCCCTGGCCACGGATTTCGAATGCGTGTCCCGTAGAACTGGGTTCGGCGTCATCTCTACTCCGATACGCTCCGGCCTTTATACACACGAAGCCGCTGTCTTCGTTAAGCCTTATGATCTCGGTAACGATCCGGCCGTCGGGATACTTCTCATAGAACTCTGCTATGCGTGCGTGAACCGGAATGTATTTGCTCAGGTCGAAGTTTGCCATTTTTAAGACCTCGTCGTCCTTGATCTAGAGTTCGAGAGGCGCTTAGCCGGTCTTCGTCGAGTAGCTTCTTTGAATGGACTGATGTCATTCTAAGAGATCGCTCAGGGCCGTTCGCATCTCTTCCGGCGAACGCTGCTTCGCTTCCCGGCCGGCGGCTGTCTGCAATTGTTCGAGCACCTTTTCGAGAGAGGTATCGCCTGTGAAGTTCATCAGCTGATACCATTCGCACATCTGACGTGCTCGTTTGGCCAATGAACCTGACACAAACTCCGCACCCTTCATTCGTTCTGCCATTTCCGAAGCAGATTCAAGAATCTTCGCTGTTATCTGTGCGAAACCTTCTTTGATCGGAGATACGGCTTCTTCCGCTTCACGCTTGCCGCCTCGATCTTCATCTCCCGGATACGCTCTTTCACCTCACGTTCTCTTCGGGTTTCAGCGGTGACCTCATCGACCTTTATTTCTTCGATTCGGCGTTTTGCATCGATCTCAAGATCAATCTTCGTCTGCTCAGAATTGATGCGGGTCGTTTCGAGTGCAAGAGATTTTGCGAGGTTTCGTTCGGCGATCATCTCCGACCCGAGAATGACCACCTTCGGCTTCATTGTTATCACTAGGCCATCGCGGATCATCTCGCGTGTCGGGACCATTCCGATGGCTTGTGCCGCAACCGCATTGACGAACTCCTCTCGATCAAAGGCTTCGTCGCTCGTGGCTTCGAATCGGTCCGCTGAATCTTCCGCCAGTTTATAAAAGCTGTCCTGAAGGATATTGAGGATCTCGTCGTATTTAGAAAGAACCTCACTCTTTGCTGCGGCGAGAGTTTCGCAGGCTTGAAGATACGCCTTTTCGAATGATTCAAATGCCGTCCAAGGAATCCACTTGTACTCGCTCGTACCCCAGACGGTTTCGCAGAGCGTAAATCTGAAGCCGAATTTGTTTAGAGCGTTATGAGCCTGAGCCCCTCCTCGCATCAGGCGATTCCGATAGATATCAGGGAGCAACCCGGCTCGCGGAGGACTCACTCTGACTGCCGCATTCTCAGGTAGTTGAACTCCGAGAGTTTTCCATTCCAGTTGCCGAACAAGACTACCGAACCCCCGACAATCGATATTCATGAAGATGCCTTCACTTTCCAGTGTCGAAAGATCGAAAGGAAGAGATTCGACCTCTTCAGCACTGATACCCAACTCCGTCGAAGCTCGGTCCTTTCTGGTTTCAAGACTAGCGAGCACTTCTCTGGCAATATCAGACGGCTGCTCAACCAAGGAAATTCCTTCCGTCGATGTTTCATCCGTCCGAGAGCCGCCAAACACGTTTCGGAGCACCGAAGATGCTAACGATGGCAATGCCTGCGAGCCGGAAATTCCGGCAGATGTTTGAGTCTCCATTCGCATCCTGCCCACCGCTCAATTTTCAGCGATTCCGTATTGCTGCAAACACTCGGATAACGGTCTCAGGACGTGATCCTCATCACGACGGACTTTAATCCCGTTGATGTCAACGGATTCCAGTTCACTGAGACAGAAATATCCCCATTCGCGCTCAAGCCCCACGACATAACCAAAGAACAGGAAGTCGCCCCCAACAGCCTTGCCTTCAGTAGCGAACCATGTCCAACCGCTCAGTGGGACCCTGTAAAGCGCAAAGACAATTGGATCTTTAATACCCTCTTGTTCGACGCGCTGAAGCAAACTGATTCTTAGCGTTTCCCGGTAATAAAGTAGACATACGAGGAACATCCGTACGGACGTTACGCAGGTGTCTGCAGCCTATTTTCTTGAATTCGTCCTGCGCTGAACACGCCTGATGTTGAGGAGGAGTTAGACCTGTCTTATGTCTATCGATTCTTAAACGACGAGTATCCTAGTCGCCATATATTTCGTCATGGTTTGGCAAAGAACCAGTAGCATGATTTTTTACTTTCTGAACCTGATTCGGCCTTTCAGCCGCCGGAACGGCCTGAAATCTGAGCGAGTCCGTAAGCCACTGATGTGAACACAATATCTTCCGGTCTCGCGGATGAACCATCGGTGCGCACCAAATCGGACGGAACGGTAAGATCAAGACGTTCCAATGACGTTTCTCTAAAGTTCGTCATCGGGTGGGGTATCATCGCCTTGCACAAATCGATGTCGAATGCTCCGCCGCCTAAAATAATTAATTTCGGATCGCTCCATTGGTTTACGCTAACGTGATTACCAGAAATCCGACCGTAGGCTTTTTGCGCTGCGTGGACAAGCCCGTTGCGAATTTGCTGACAGCCTTCCTCCTTTTCACGTTTGGACAAAGCGTCCATAGCAAAAGGGTGCGAATGAGCCCCGAAAAAGACAATGGAGTCTTTCACCCACTGTCCGTCGATATGCTCATCTTTGATTAAGAAGGCGCAAGAATCCGTAGTTCCGGCTCCAACATCAATGCAAAAGTAGGTAGAGCTCGGGGTTGCCGGCGATCGAAATGACCAGAACATTGAGGCTTCGGTTTCCGATCTTAGCCAGTTTCGTACATTTGCTTCCGGCACGGGCGGTTTTTGCCGACTGCGAAATAAGCCTCCCGTCAAGGAGCTCCCGTGCCGTTGTCAAGCTAACCGTGTCTGACCCGATGGGTCCATAGTTGGTATACATGTGATAGGCAACTCTCGCAACATACAAGTAGCTCTCCCGTAGTACCTTGTCCTCCAGAAAACTCATCGGAATTCCCAGGCTCATTCCCATCTTAAATTCTAGACTCCCAACTATTTTCACTGCGTGCAAATGTCCAATTGAGAGAAGTCGCCAAACAGTCAGGGTTACGAGATCTCCACTCGAAAAGCGGTCTGGAAGATTCTTCAATTCTCCGTAAAAATGTTGTCGGAGACTACCTGTCACATCTCCCGCAAATCTCATCTTTATACTTTTCAACGCATCCTGAAGGTCCGAGTTGAGTCGAATGGTTTCTCCATCAAAAGATACGGCTGAAGGTATCCGAAAACGGTCGTTCGGTTCGAGGAGGTAAGCCCTCTCGCCTCCAGCCGCCTCGAAATGGCGCAATACTAGTTTCGAAGCACTCGTCCCGTAATCGATTCCTAGATGCAGACGGTTCATATTCTAAAGATTCATATTCTAAATAGGTGTGCCTACCTTTAGGTATCCGACTGCGATATCGGTCCAGCCGCTTACACCAACTCGCATACCTTGAGATTCAATGGCTCGGACAGCGGCCAGAGTTTCTTCTGCTTTCCTTATTTTTAGAGTTCCCATTTTGATCGCAAATTCCTTCGCCCCACCCTCGACCATTCTCGATACCTGATCCACTGCTCTCCTTAGTTTCATTTCCGCCATTCGCACGGAATTGCCTTCCGCTGGGCGAGTCTGTCAACTGCGAGCTGCTTTTCCCGGTTGTCCAAGTCATTGCGGGAGATGTCTAGAATCCGATTCAGATGTAGTTCAACCTGCTCCGATTTCTCAGCCAGTGTAAACGCGAGCTTATAACTAGCTCCATGGTCAAGTATTTCCAAGAGAACGGGAACCGTACTGGCGGGATCAGACCATTGTCTGTCACCCTGGAAATCGACTATAGCAATGTGGAGTTTATTCTTCGGAATCGGCCCATCGAGCTCGAGAATTCGAGCCGCAAATGCATACAGTCCGGGTTCGAGGATCTCAGACTCGCTAAGGGCCAAACAGAATGTCTCATTTCCGAAGCGGCCCGCCCATTTCCACACCGCAAACTTTACGAGTGGGTGAGTAAAATGTAGCAAATCCGCGTTCGCATGACGGTAAGCGACCTCGCGGGAAAGGGTTGCCGTGACCTCAGTAGAAGCGATTCTCCTACCAAACGCTATTACGTCGCTTCCAAACTCTAGTGATGAGTCATCAATGTCCCGGGCCAATTGCGGCGAAAGCCTAAATCGCTGAACACTTGAAAGTGTATTTTCGGGAATAAGATATCCGGGATAGAATGTCGCTAAAAACCGGTTGAGAAAACGTAAGAGGTCTGCCTCGCCGGGAACTTGCTTCTCGCCTGATAATGCAGCTATTTCGTCCAACAGACTCTGATCTGATGTAAAGAGATTTTCAGCCTGCCCACGGACTTGTTTTGCAACGACGGTCCGGTTCGCAATTGCCCGTTCTTCGATACGCAGTTTCTTTTCTAACTCGTCATGCGTTAGGCTGCCACTAACTGCCTCGCGAGTTAGTTTCTCGATCTGGTCCCCAACAATTGGATCAATCTCACCAATCGAAGTTTCGAAAATCCCGATCTTTCTTAGAAGCCTTTCCAGAATTCTTTCTTCGATCGAATCTTGTACGACAAAATTGATGACCACAATTCGCTCAGCTTGTTGGCCGATCCGGTCGACGCGACCAATGCGTTGCTCCACAACCATTGGATTCCAAGGCAGATCGTAATTCAGAACGACGGACGCACTTTGCAGATCGATACCTTCTCCACCGACTTCGGAGGTTAGAAGGACGTCATTTTCAGAAAGCGTTAAGAAGTCTTCGATTGCCCTATCCCGATCCAAAAGTGGAATTTTCCCATGGATCATCCGAACGCCGATACTTTTCGCCTCAAGGGATCTACGAAGATACTCGAGCGTCTTTCGAAAGAACGAAAAGACCACAATTTTGCGACGTGGCATTTTTAGCTTTTCATCTTCGTCCCAAATCGTACTTAAAGTTTCGTAGAAATCCTCAAATTTTGTATCGGCCCCACCATTTTGAGACCAATCGGTCACAAGAGCGGCGAGTCTCTCCTTTTGCGAACCAAACCAACTGCTAATTTCGCTCGTCACACTTTGTCCGAATACTTCATCGTCAGGCGCATCAGAACCCAAATCGTTAGCCATAGTTCTGGCCTCAGACATACTCGATGACTCAATTCGTTCCTGAAAGTATGCGATTGCGGCCGGAATACAACTCGCGGTGGCCCTGTAAGCCATAAGCGTAGCCATCTGATATCCCCAACTTTGAGACAACTCGTGATCAGGTCGAACTCGACAGAGTTGTTCGACACTTTCATAAATTCGCCGCTCAGGCTCGGATAAATTGACATGCTTCCAATAGGCGATCCGCTGGCATTCCAATATCTTTCGGTTGGCCTCCATCTGGCGACTGAAAATTTCGCGATCTGGAAATTCATCCTCGGACAGTAGCCTCAATAGATTCCACAGATCATCCAATGTGTTCTGCACAGGTGTCGCGGTAAGGAAGACACGATGATCGGCAAGATCGCATAAAAGTCTTCCAAGCCTGTGCTGCAACGTTTCAGGGTTCCTAAGCCTGTGAGCCTCGTCAACAATAATAAGGTCCAATCCAGGTTGCGCAGCCTCTAACGCATTCTGCACGTCCTTATGTCGGGCCCCTTCATAGGATATTATCCACTTAAAAGGTCCGACGTCTCGGCCTTTTCCAAAGAATTGGATAGGTCGATAAGGTCACTTCCTTTTGCTATCTCGAACGGCTCTTCAAATCTCTGCCATCTCACGCTTCCACTTGGTAGCGAGTCTTGCGGGAGCGAGTACTAGAACCCGTTCTAATTTCTTGCGAGCATCCAGCTCGCGGAGAATGTATCCTGCCTCAATAGTTTTGCCGAGGCCGACATCATCGGCAATAAGCAAACCGTTTCCTCCCCCGTCCAGAAATTTCAGGAGGGGCTTAAACTGGTGTGGGTAGAACATCGTTCTCGCTGACGAGTACGCGTGTGCAACCCGAGCCGTGGGAGATTGGACCTTTTGAAATGTTAACGTATCGCGAAAGTGATCGATTCCAGAGAACTCATGATCGCGCAGTTTTTCCCACGCTGTCTTCACCCGAGTCCAACCCCGAATTGAGGTTTCCGGAACGGCGGCAACGGTCCCGCTAAATTGAACCTTGTAGATCCAACTTTCGGTCTGATCATCCCAACAAGGCTCCAGCACCACACCATTTACCTCAGGCTGGTTAATGCTTTGTACAATGTCGCTTGTCTTAAACTTTGCCTCCATTAGATTTATTTATAGCATCATGTGTTTTTATTCGCGAGGTTGGTGATTAGAACGGAGTCCGACAACATAAATGTTGTTGTTTCAGAAGTTTGCGGCTCAGAAAGAACTATAATCTGGTTCCTTCGGTGATGGAGTCTAGGGTGCAGTAGCGAGATTTACCAGTTCCGCTGTCGAGATCAAAATAAACCGCAAATCGCTTGAGGGTTCTTGTCAAAAGCATCGACGAAAGCATCTCAGCCATCTCGATCGCCACCCGCTGATTGATGTTAAGACCTTGCTCGCCCTGACGAACCCGTTCGGGACACGATACATCACTCCTCGCCTCAATTTTTTCGGGTTCAAGAAGATCGGGGTGCTGAAGCGACGGTGCCGGAAGTGCTCGGCAGATACTAGTTCCCGTGAAGTATTGTTCGGGTTTTAAGCGCCTTGTTGTCGAGCCTAGCAATACTTGGCCCGACGATCTTCCGTTACCACCGTCTATCCACCAAAGTCTGGACGCGTCACCGTAGTCGCGAAACTCATCAAGAGCGCGATGCATCTCTCGTCGAGCCATGTAGTTATCGACGCAACCGATGATGATCGTCAGATTTCGGTAGTCGCTATTCGAGCCTTTAAGATGCTTCCCGGGATCAAACTTCTCACAAGAAAAGCTTGTTTCTATTCCCCAAGCCATAGAAACTCGTTCCGCTAGTATCTGTCCCTTGTATCGTCCGACTTCAGCGAAGCAGAAATTGCTGCGCGGAATATTTGCGTTTTCTACCACGTCCGGGTCAACGATCAGCATTTCGGCGGATTTGTTTTGCTGCTGCTTTAGTTCGAAAATCAGTCGCGCTAGAGCAGGAACTACAAAGGAACCTGTTCCTCCGGCACCGACAACAATGAACCGAAGAGAGTTGAACTCGACAGGCATCACAACGGCGGCCTGCGAAAAGCTGAGATCGATATCCATCACAACATCATCTGAAGCAGAGCTTCGACCTCATTCAGATCGACAACTCCGCTTGGCAAGTGTCCGATCCAGGAAAATGGAATTGGGATAAGGTGATCGTAGATCCCGCAGCGGAATCTGATCTTTGGTTTATCGTGGACGTCTGCAATGATTCCGAAGATGCGGAACTTTCCCGATTCGTCGCGGTCATCTGCGGTACTAAACTGGTATGCCCCATCTGGGTGCGTATGAATCTCGATACAGGCCTCGAGTATTCGGGCCGCCTATCATCGGCGATGGTCGAGGTATGTGTCCTGTCCTTGCTCGACGTACACCACTGCCACGCGTATCGCTCACTATCCCAGTAGACAAGATAAAGTTCTTCCCTAAATTTCTCGTTCGAATTGGAGATCTGGGCGTGTTTGCAAATTTCGTCCCATATACGATTTGGAACTTTCGGCTTATGCCATTTGATACCTACATTTGCGGCTGGAAGGCCCTTTATCTCTCTGAACATCAGAGGAACTGAAACCGTAAATTCAACACGTTGAGCTCTTAGAAGTACGCCGTTACCGGCAAGAAGATACTCGTAAAGAATGGCTTCTACCGGCTCAAATCGTTCTTTTGCGATCCGATGGCCGATAAACTCCTTTCGTCTTTCCATATTTCTTTTAGAACCGCGAATCATATCTTCGCTGTTCAACGATTGTTTCCCATGCGTCGTCGATCGTAGTACTTGATAAGAGCAATTCGGACTTCGGAAATTTCTTCGCTTTGTCATCCGCCAATTTCAAAAGAAGTTCGCGCACATCTTGTGGTTCGGATAGGCATCGCTCGCTGGCATTATCTGCATTAAATGGCGTGTCGAAAATCAACCGCCACACTTCGCTGAGTGCAGACGGGTGGGTTTCCGGAACTTCGTTCTTTCCAAAGCAGATCTTACCAGAGCCAACATTAGGCAGCGGAGCAACCGCAAGGTTGGTGTTAGCCGATATGTGAGATGAAGCCGAGGCCCAGAGATAATATTCCCGTCCTTTACCGAGAAGGATGAGAGGGGGCAATGGAACTGAGATCTCCACAAGTCCCTTTTCAGAAAAAGCGATAGTTATCTTGCGTATTGCGGCTGGCTCGTACGAGAGGATCGCGTTACCTTCGGGAGCCTCGCGGTAACGCAAGACCCGTTTACCAAGCCATCCCGTATCTGTATAAACTCTTCGAAAGGCCCTAGCCACCTGGTCACTCGAAAGAGCCTTCAACGACACAGATGATTCTTTAAGATCAGCAAAGAGATACTGACCGGGCAGGAAATACAGCGCGGCGGAAGCATCGACAGGTACTTGTAAGGGCCTATTCATCGGTTAGCTTTGCCTCCCGACCCGACCTTTCCGTTATTCCAGAATGAAATAAGCTCACTAAAGAATGTCTGAGCATCTTCTTCAATCCTTTTATCTAGCTGTTCGAGATTTTTGAAGTACAGGTTTGCGGCATTATACGCCTCGGTCAAATAGTCAACAGTTTCTTTGTTCCATTCGAAGAACTCCGGATATTGGCAGTTAGTAACGTCTAGCCACGGATTACCGGTGGAGTGATCGACCAGGCGGATCAGATCGCTGAAGGGTTTTGCTTTTGCACCATGCTTTTCTTTCCAGATATTTGCATGTGCCGTCTTGATCGGAGGAAGTGATTCCGTATCAACTTCGTACTTTTCAGAAAAATATTTCCAGATCTCGTCATCTTCATTAAAATAAAACGTCAGGCCGGCCAGGTAACTGTCCCGCAAGTGTGCGAAATCAACTTCTTCGCAGCAAAGGTCGAAGTTCATCGGCGGAATAGCAAATCGTTCTAGTTCTAACTCAGGATCGTCATGCCAGTATTCGAGCAGTGGAAAGCGCTTGTCATTTATAAGCTGAAAGAATTCATTTGTACGTTCGCTGTACGCCTTAAAATAACCTGCTCTATAGAGACTCTTTGTTGATCGTTCCCAGTCTTTTGGAAACATTTCAATATAAAGCCGGTATTTGTGCTGTTCCGATACGACTCTGGAGACTGTTTCGCATGCATATAAGGCGTTGTTGCTTTTTGCTTTAAATTGAAGATATTCGAGCGAGCGGACCAGACGTTCGCCAAATCCAAAAATTGGCTTTCCGTTCTCGGCCGTCGCCAATCCCTAATCCGTTCATCAAAGTCTCGCTTACTCAGAATCCGACGGGAATATAGTCGATCGCTGACGCCGGGCTCTTCTGAAACGCCTTTCGGTGGGATTCGATTGTTTCGATCTCCTGAGTGCCGATCGCCAGAATTTTCTCGGCCTCGCTTACTTCCTCGACGCTCAAAAGTTCTGTAGCCTCCCGCCGCATTAGCCGTTCCGCAAGAATGATCGCCGGATTGATCTGCTCGTTCTCAGCCCGCAATAGTTCGTGAGGCGATTCGTCAGGCGGCATAGCCCTTATGCTGCGCTCGTTTGACAATGGTGACGCTGAGTTTGCCGTCCTTAACCTCACGCGTGATGTTCGCGTTCTCGATCGAAGCGAAATGCGGCTGAAGCACAACCTTCAGTGTCTTATCTTCCTGTGCGAGCGACGCATCAAGTTCGAAAGTCTGCCCTTCGATCTTAATCGTCGCCTTCGGATCGGTCACGGGAGATCTACCATCCATGCTTTCCGTCGATTCCGTTTCGTCGCCGTTCGTGGTGCCCGACGGATTTTCCTCCGGAGTAATTTTGGTTTCGTTTTCCATAATTTTCTCTGAAGCGCAAAGGGACTGTTGGTCCTTCGCTGGTTCCTGCGGTATTGCACTTGAAGTTGAAGTTGCGTCGGCGCCCGTAACCGCCTTCTCGGAAAGGTGATCTGGACTTTTCGCAGCAATCTTGGGACTTCGCTTTTTGGTTGTAGCCTGCTCCTTCTTCATCTTCTCGGCCGCCAGGAGAGGAAGGGAGTTTCTGGTACTCGTCGAGGGCCGCCGATATCGGATCAGATAGATTGAACTCACCACTTTCATTGCACCGGTTCACAAATGCAATCTGCGGAGCAAAACCATGCGAACGCACACTGACAACGCTGTCTCTTGAACCGTTGGATTCGGGCAGTAACTGGATCACGACCGTGATAGTGCAGGCGTCAAAGTTATAGGGTTCCTTTTCAGACAGAACAACCGATCTTACGGACTGTTCAGTGTCGTTTCGATCTGACACTGAGTCATCTAACGATTCTATCGAGCGCGTTGGCTCAGGGTCACTCTCAACTTCTGAAGCGGACTTAACCGCATCATGTTCCTGGGATTCCTCGACTTCGAGATTTAGTATCGGAGGTGGGACGGAATTATGTTCTACTCTTGCTTCATCAGGCGGCTCGACATTTGAAAAGGCCTCAGCCGAGTCCAACATCGAAACGATCTCTTCCTCGCATTCGGGCTTGCACTCGTTCGCGTAAGATGGTCGCTCCTGAACTGATTCTTCCGAATCGACGATACCGAGGAACTCGTCTTTTGCTTCTACCGTAGATTCAGTCTGGATATGGGTCTGCGGTTCAGTAAAAATCGCTGAATTGGTAGGAACAGTGGTTTCTACTGCCGCCGGAATCGAAGGGGGGATTGGACTAGATGATAGTTGAACGGTTTCACGTTCAATCTCACGAAGCCTTTCCAGAAATTTGCTCAGGAAAATGTTCCGGATCGTTACTTCCTCGTGCGACCGAGTCATATACTCGGCGCCCTTCCAGAGTTCCAGTCCGATCTGCTGATTCGTCTGCCCGCTGCTTTGAAATCCTTCGTTTTGACTAACCTCATTTGCGAGCGTTCTGGCAGTGAAGATCAGTTGTTCTATCTTCTCGCGATTATCAAGGGGATGAACGAACCGCTATTCAGAATTTCCATATCTCTATCTCCACAATCCTATCTACCGCTCTTTTGTTTCCCCAATGATTGTCGAACAAAAGGTAAAAGGTTCGCGAAACCTCGCGAACCTCTAAACCGATAACCTTGTATGTAATTTTACGCCGCAGCCGCGAAAGATGTAGGAGGGTTTGACGGAGAAACGAACCGTTCTTGGTTCTTCTTAAGGATCCGCGAAATCGTTGAATGAGTAGTATTCATCGAACGGGCCGCACGTCGCAAATTCCCGTTGGATCGTCTTAAGGCGTGTTCAATAAATGTTGCGGCCGCCTTTACGTACACACTATCCAAATCATCGGTTTCGGGGTCGAGGATCACTGTCAGAAAACTTCCATTTTCATCAGCTATCGGTAGCTCAACATGCGGGCATCTGTCTCGGTCGCGCACCATACGATTGACGCATTGATGAGTGATTTCCACATCATCAATAGATTCCACAGCGAGTCGGGTGGCAAAGTTGCGAAGTTCGCGGTAATTGCCCTTCCACTCCAGTTCTTGGATTGCGGAAAGAGCATCCTTTTCGATTCTGGAACGGCAATTCTATACCTATAGTCTTCTCTTTTTCCAACTGATCCAAGAATGTCTCTAAAATCCTTTCCTTCTGATATCTGAGAGTAAAGTTTCAAGTTGTAGAATATTCAAGCGAGTCAAATGGGTCCGCCCTGAATGAGCCGCTGTTCACCATCGATTGCAGATCTCTGGAAGTCGCAGCTACGATTCGAACATCTATCTCTCGATCCCGCGTCCCGCCGACACGACGAATACGCCTTTCTTCTACCGCCTTTAGAAATTTTG
>JADJBB010000016.1 GCA_016703965.1 Acidobacteriota bacterium | reverse complement strand
GGGCGGAACGAAGGCGTGGTTGGAAGCGGGACTGCAAGCGGAAGTTTCAGCCACTGCTTGCGCTAATTCAAAGTAAGAATCCGTAATAGACTCGAATAAATTTGGAGGGAGAGGAATGATGTCGAAAAAAGTTGTGATCGTTGGCGGAGGAACTGCTGGCTTAAGCGTTGCTGCCCGACTTTGTAAAAGGAATGCGGGTAACGATAATTGAACCGTCCGAAAACACTATTATCAACCACCTCTGGACCCTCGTTGGCGGCATCGTGACGAAGAAACAACCGAACGAGCTGAAAAAGATTACGTTCCCCGGGAGCAACCTGGATAAAAAAAAAGTCGCGAAGTTCCTTCCAGATCAGAATGCCGTTGTTACAATCAGCGGCGAAAAGGTCGAGTATGATCTTCTCGTCGTTGCGGCCGGTATCCAGCTTGATTGGGACAAGGTCAAGGGCCTACCGGATGCGATAGGTAAAGAAGGCGTATGTTCAAACTACTCCTATGAATACGTTAATAAAACATGGGACTTCATTCGCGGTTTCAAGGGCGGGAATGCTATTTTTACGCAGCCGAATACGCCTATTAAGTGCGGCGGCGCCCCGCAGAAGATCGCCTATCTTGCTGAAGACTATTTTCGCAAGAACGGTATCCGGGATAAGGCGACCATCAAATTCATAACAACGCCGACCATATTTACCTCGCCGCATTATGCTCCGACGTTGACCAAACATTGTTCAGACACTGGCATCGAGACGAAGTTTAAATTCAACTTGACTGAGATCCGGCCAGCGTCAAAAGAGGCCGTGTTTCTTCATGTTGAAACCGGTGAGGAGTTGATCGAAAAATACGATCTGATTCACGTGACACCGCCAATGTCGGCACCAGATTTCATCAAGGCCAGCCCGCTTGCCAGCGAACTGGGTTGGGTCGACGTAGATAAGGAGACGCACGTCACGCAAATTTGAAAACATTTTCGCACTTGGTGATTCCAGCAATTTACCCACATCAAAGACCGGAGCAGCGATCCGCAAACAGGCCCCCGCCGTCGCCGAAAACGTGATGCATGCCGCGAAAGGGGAAGCTCTTTCGGCTAAATACGACGGATACACTTCGTGCCCTTTGGTAACGGGTTACGACAGCTTGATAATGGCGGAATTCGGATATGACCTGAAACCGGACGAGACGTTTCCATTCGATCAGAACAAGGAACGCTATACGATGTACTTGGTCAAGCGGTACCTTTTGCCACAACTTTATTGGAACGGCATGCTTCGAGGCCGTGCTTAAGAATGTCGATTGACTGCTTGGTCAACGGCGGCTATGCCTAACCAATATTCTTCGGCATCCTGAGAATAGCGAAAAAGCCAACGTGCTTACTGTTGTGAACAGGGTCTTCTATCGAAATTGACCCAGATCAATTTAAGATTCATCGTTCGGGGCTGTCTTCTAATTTTTGAAAGATTAGACTTGTATTCGGTCAAATCTATTGCCTTTTCCCCGATTTCTCGAAGCGGTCTTAATGTCGTGTTGCCCACAATTTAGAGAGAATATCAGCCGAAAGTACTTATTTTTTACCGAGTTTCTAAATATACGACAACCATTCTTGAGTTGCCCGTTGGCTGCAACGGGCTTCATCTCCGCATCGCTTCGCCCTTATCTCGCTTACGGTCATTTAGATACTTGCTTGTTTATAAACTTCTTCAAGCACGGGCCGTATCGAATATAAATGCTGTCACCGATTACCAATAGTTTCCTTTTCGTTTAAGCGCTTCCGCTGCCAACGAAGCATATAAGTAGAAATAGAATCTTAGAGATCTTCATATAACTTGTTCAGCCTTAGTGAGGTTATCAAAGGACCGAAAACAGACCCTGCTTGTCATATAGGGCAACAGGCTAGACTCAATAGAAAACTTAACACAGCAAATAGTACTTATGTCTACCAGTCGATGAGAAGGCCAGTAGATCAATTCCATAGAAAGGATCAAAAGAATGATGGCTAAAACCTTAGAAAAGGTCTTCACTATCTCTGCATTGATCACCCTGTTACAGATCTCGCTGATGGCAAAGGATCTGATCGGGTACGTCAACCCATTTATTGGCACGAGCAACAGCGGGAATACCTATCCGAATGCGGTTGCTCCGCTCGGAATGATCTCAGTTGGGGCCCAAAATGACGACTTCGTCAATAAACCTCCGCATCATGCGGTCAGTTACACCTACGGCGGGACGAAATTTTATGGTATCAGCCATACCAATCTAAGCGGTGTTGGTTGCCCTGATTCAGGAAGTTTGGTCTTCTTTCCGCAAACCGGAACAATTGACCTCGAAGCTAGGTTCTGGCGTTCCGTTCGACAATGAAAAAGCCTCACCAGGATTCTATTCCGCCATTGTGAATCAGAATATCACCCTCCAGGCGACCGTAGGTGTCAGGTCGTCAATCGAGGAATATCGGTTCGACTCTGAAAGTAATTTTCTTCTTATTAACCTCGGGCGAAATTTAAGCAAAGTGGATGGAGCTGCGATTCGTATCATCAGCAAAAGTGAGATTGCCGGACATCAGCAAGAAGGAAGATTCTGCAATCGCTCGGCTGAACGAACCCTCTATTTTGTCGTTCGATTCAGTGAACCGGCTGAAGATATGCAGATCTTCGATGGAAATGCCCTAAAGGATCCTGGCGTCAAATATCTTGCGGGCAACAAAATCGGGGCTGCCATACATTTGGGCAACCGAAAAAAAGCTCTGGTAAAGGTCGGTATCAGTTATGTCAGCGAGAAAAATGCGCGGGAGAATCTTGAGCATGAGATAACTGACTGGAGTTTTCAAAAAACTCGAGAAAGCGTGGAGAAACAATGGGAAGATAAACTATCTAAGATCGATGTCGCAGGTGGAACTACCGACGACAAGACCAAATTTTATACCGCTTTGTACCATATATTGCTGCATCCGAATTACATTAATGACGTAAACGGCGATTATCCGCTAATGGGAAACCAGCGCGGGATCGGCAATTATAAAAGCAGAAATCGCTATACCGTGTTTAGTCTTTGGGATACTTATCGAACAGTTCACCCGCTACTTACTTTGGTTTATCCGGAGTTGCAGGAAGAGATGCTTAAAACGATGGTGGATATGTACCGTGAAAGCGGGCAGTTGCCTAAGTGGGAGGTTGGGGCAAGTGAAAGTTACACGATGGTTGGCGATCCCGCCGCAATCGTAATTGCGGACAGTTACGCTAAAGGCATTCGTAATTTCGACATTAAAACCGCCTATAAAGCTCTACTTGAGCAGGCGAAAAAAACTGAAGGAGTTAATCATGTAAGGCCTGGATACAACAGCTACGTAAAATATGGCTACATTCCAAATGATGACAAAGGTGGCGATTATGTTTGGGGAAGCGTCAGTACATCGCTCGGTACAACTTTGCCGACGGTTGTATCGTCCAGATCGCAGCAACGCTCGGTGATCCGAAAAATGCGGCAGAATTTACCCGTCGGTCGATGGGCTATAAAAACTTCTTTGATCCGAGCCTCAAACTATTTCGTCCAAAGCTCGCGAACGGAAAGTGGCTGGAAGATTTTAACCCGGTCGACGATTCTCGAGAACTTGGCTGGACCCCAAGTGGCGGCATCGGATTTGTTGAAGGAAATTCGTGGCAATATTCATGGTTCGTTCCGCATGATATTCCGGGTTTGATAGATATGATGGGCGGCGAGAGATGTTTTTCGGGCAGGTCTGAAAGCCTGTTTTTCGAAAAAGCACTTTGTCCTCAGTAATGAACCTGATGAACTTATCCTTGGTTGTTCAACTACGTCAAGGAGAGGAATGGAGAACAAGAGATAGGGTTAGGTACTACATAGACAATAGCTTTGGAACATCTGCAAACGGATTGCCGGGGAACGATGACTGCGGTACGTTGAGCGCCTGGCTGGTTTTCGCCATGATGGGTATTTATCCAGATTGCCCCGGAAATGCAAATTATCAGACTGCCCTGCCTGTTTTCGACCGAGTAGAAATTTCCCTGAACCAGGCTTTTTACAATCGCAAGAAACTTGTGATCGGGAAGAAAGACAATGAAATCGTAATCAATGGCCGGAAGGCCGGCAGCGTTGTCTCTCACAGATCACTAACGATAAATTCAAGCAGTAGATAAAGGCTGGATAGAATATCGGAACTACACGCTTTATGAAAACAAACAAACAGACAGTTTTCGCACTCTTCCTAACGGTTCTTTTATCTTTTTCCACCGTTCCAGCTCAAAAGAAATCCAGATTCGTTTCCGTTAGTGGTAAGAATTTTGTTGACGCGGACGGCAAAGTGCTGAATTTGAAGGGAATGGGGATCGGCAATTGGTTGCTTCCGGAAGGGTATATGTGGGAATTCAAAAATGCGAGTTCCCCATTTTATATCTCGATGTTGATGAATCAATTAGTTGGAGAAGTTGAAGCGGAAAAATTCTGGAAAGAATTTCGTGAGAACTTTATAACTCAGGAAGACATTCGTTTTCTCAAAAAATCGGGTTTCAATAACATTCGCATCGCCTTTAATTATCGCCTGTTTGTATCTACCGCCGATCCGAATAAACTCGAAGGCGAAGGATACTTTCTCTTAGATCGTGTTATTGATTGGTGTAAACAGGAAGGCCTATATGTGATCTTAGATATGCACGGAGCCCCGGGGGACAAACGGGCGACAATATTGACGATAGTTTTGGATATCCATATCTCTTCGAGAACCGCGAAAATCAGGAGTTAACTATCAAACTTTGGGAGAAACTGGCAAAAAGGTATAAAGATGAACCGATCGTTCTAGCCTACGAATTACTAAATGAACCTATTGCTCACTATTTTGACAAAGGAGCGTTGAATACAAAGCTCGAACCGCTCTATAAGGAAATAACGGCGGCAATCAGAAAAGCGGACAATAATCACATCATCATTCTGGGCGGTGCTCAATGGAATACGAACTTTGATATTTTCGGCAAGCCTTTCGATCCAAAACTAGCTTATGCCTGGCATAAATACGGCTCGCCCGCCAAGCAGGAACATTTTCAAAAGTATAAGGATTTTGGCAATAAATTCAATGTTCCAGTATGGTTAGGCGAAACCGGTGAGAATTCTTACGAATGGATCCGAGACAATCGAATTCTCGCCGAACAAAATGGCATGGGCTGGTGCTTTTGGACATATAAACGCATTAACGCGGCAGCAACCATAGCTTCAATCCCCAAACCTGAAGGTTGGGACGACATCGTAAATTCGCTTCAATTCAACGAGGCGGGTTAGGCGAAGTTCGGACGAATCGTCCGCCAATCGAAAAATCAAGAAAGATTCTGCGCGACTATTTAGAGGGAATTAAACTGAAAAATTGCAAGATAAATGAAGATTATATTAAGGCTCTTGGACTTTAATAATTTAACACTAGAACTAAGTTTTTCCGTGTATAGCTTAATTTAGATTCAGATGATATTAGAATTTTCCATTGATGCAGTTGAATTGCGCACAATCAGTTCCGGTTCGACCGTTAGTGTCTGGGGTATTTCGTCACTCCTGGCACTTTGGGAAATAGCTTTGAGCAATGTCTGGCCGGCAAGTTTTCCCATTTCGAAAAGTGGCTGGCGGATCGTTGTCAGGGCCGGGTTGTGAAATTCGGCGGCGTAAATATCGTCAAAACCGAGCACCGATACATCCTCCGGAACGCGCAGGCCGGATTCTTGCAGTGCCCGAATGGCTCCGATAGCGGATATATCGTTGAAAGCAAAAAGCGCGGTAAAATGATTCCCTTTCGCAAGAATCCTCTTTGCGGCGACGTAGCCGATCTCAGGTGTTCCGATATCGCCTTCCAACTGAGCGGTCAACTCGTTGCGGACGCTTATTCCGCGTCTTCGAGCCGCCTCAACGATCGTATCCCATCGAACGGTCGTGTCGTTGCTGAAATCCTGTCCTTTGATGAACGCGATCTCACGATGTCCCAGATTGTAAGATGTCCTACGCCCAGGCCAAGTTCAGCCGCTGTCATGGTTAAGCACGACATTGGTCACGCCTTTGATCTCATCGTGCCCGGCAACTGAAACAACCGGCAATTCGGTGTCAAATCTAATCTGACTATCAACCGCAATTATTCCGTCGACCTGCCTTTCGATGAGCATTCTGGGGTTGTGTTCCAAAAGATCGTTACGGTGAGAATGGCTGGTCGCGATGTAAAAATAACCACTCTTAGTGAGGGCGGATTCGATACCGTTCAACACGATCGCACAGTAACCCCCCGTGAGCTCCGATACCATGACACCAATCGTAAAACTCTGGTTAGCTCGCAACGACCGAGCAAAGTAGTTCGGCCGATAGTTAAGCTTTTTTGCCGCTTCGATAATTCGCGTTTTTGTTTCCGTGGGAATGGAATCTCTGCACGTAGTGTTGTTGAGAACGACCGAGATCGTACCCGGGGAAAGTCCGATATGCTCCGCAAGTTGTTTCAAGCTGATACTGCGGCCGTTTGGGTCTGTTTTCATATCGGGTACTTTCGTTCCAAAACCTATTCTTGGCGAAAGTGTCTCATACAAAGAAATATCAGTGCAAGACAATCAAACCTTGGGTCAAGTAAGGCAGACGAGCCCTCTCTTAGCCTCATATTGCCACTGAGAGAAAAATCTTTAGATGACGCTTCAATGTCTTGACCTTTATCAAGAACAGTGTTATACCATTTAGCAAAACGATTTGCCAAATCGATTTGGTGTTCTCGCGAATGTTTCGAACTAAGGAAACTTCTAAACTTATACGGTCTGCATTCATACAAGGAAAGCGATCTAATTGGTAATACCAACTAGATCTGGGCTGTCAAAACCATTTTCGATTAAGGAGGGGGCGGCGCGGAAGAACCCGCACAGACGTGGATTGTTGAAACGGTGCGAAGGGGATAGTCAGGGACGCATCGATGCTGATTTTCAGCTAACCATTGCAATCAGAACTTGCTGACGCGTATTTTTATCGCCCTCGTCTGGAAAAAATAAGCCCCTCTGAGTGGAACGTTGCTTGCCAGGAAATGAGTTTGATCATCCAAGATCACTTTAGAAATAGCCTCTACTCGTCGGCTGAGTTGGCTCAATAGTGGTGGGGTAATAACAGATTCACAGGGTTGAGGTAATTCTTAGTCGGAAGAAAGGCTGAGAAGATCGTATTTTGAAAAGAACTTAAGTAGTAACCATCAAAAATATGTGCATTAGAAAATTTCAGATTTTCATTTTGATCCTCGTGGTTTATGCGAGTGCTACATTCGCGCAGTCAACGAGTGGCTCGATCTCAGGAACCATTGTAGACCAGCAGGCAGCTGCGATAGCGAACGCAATAGTGAGAATTACTGAGGAAGGAAAAACCTACACGTTGACGGCAACCTCGGATGGTGAAGGCCGGTTTGTTTTTCCGATCGTGCAGCCAGGAACGTTCACGATTGTCATTGAAGCAGCTGGCTTCAAGAAACAAGAGCGGAAGGGCGTAACACTTGTGGCTACCGATAAATTATCGCTTGGAGATCTCAACCTGGAAGTCGGATCGCCCACAGAAACGGTAAACGAAGTTGCTGAGGCAACCCTAGTACAAGCCGACAGCGTTGAGCGCTCCTATGCCATTCAGGGTGAGGTTGTCCGCAACATGGGTGTTAAGAACCGAAGCTTTGTGAATCTTGCTACTTTGGCTCCGGGAGTGATTGCGGCGACTGCGGATGGCTCGACGAATGATATTCAGAACATAAGCGTAAACGGCGTTCGACAAAATTCGAACAATATTCAAATCGACGGCATTACTGCGGTCGATACCGGAAACAACGGAGCGAGTTCCAACATCCCGCTTGATTCGATCGGCGAGGTCAAGATACTAACTTCTACCTATCAGGCAGAATATGGCAGATCCTCGGGTGCACAAATAATCGCAGTTACGCGGAGTGGAAGCGATGATTTTCATGGTTCTGCTTACTACTATCGCCAACATACTGGTTTGAATGCGAATAGTTTCAGTAACAACCGGAGCGGGCTTGCCCGTGCGATCTCGGATCAAAAGCAGAAAGGTTTCTCGATCGGCGGACCGGTGTATTTCCCGAAGTTTGGCGAGAGTGGACCGGCAATTTGGAGCGGAAAGAAAAAACTCTTCTTCTTCGTGAACGAGGAGTGGGCCCCCGCATCACGCCGAACACTGCAAGGAATGTGCGAGTGCCGACGGCGCCGAGAGGACGGGTGATTTTTCACAATCATTGAACAGCTCGGGCACAACGGCAAAATACATACGCGATTGGACAACTGGTTTGCCATGCAGTGCGACGGACACCCGTGGATGTTTTCAGGATGGCGGCATTATTGGTAAGATCCCGGCAAATCGGCTAAATGCTCTTGGACTTAAGATCCTATCGATTTACCCTCTGCCGAATTACACTCCGACCGGCACACAAAACTACAACTATGTAACCCAAGTATCATCTACGTCGAATAACCGCAATGACACGGTTCGTATGGATTACAACATAAATGATACCTGGCGGGTAAATGGCAGATTTCTATACAATGCATCGTCTGACACAAATCCGTACACCGGACTTTTCAGCGATTCTGATATGATCGCCGGCAATCTTGGGGTTTGGGGATTGTCACGGGAAACACCGAAATATGGTCTATCGACAACTTTAAGCGGTGCGTTGAGTTCATCGATGGCATTGGAAGTTACATACGGATTTAACAATGCGAAGTATCGCGGCGTTTCCGATCCAGCATATACAAGGAGCGGAATGGGGTTGCAGAATCTGCCAGTGCTTTATCAAGGTGCCGTCGTTGACGATATTTTGAGCAGTTTCACATTTGGATCCGCTCTAGGCTCGACCCCTAATTATAGAACCCAAAGAGCCCCTCAGGACTACAGTTACCGAACGGATAACATTGCCGCAAATGCATCAAAGGTTTGGGGCAATCACGTTTCGAAGATCGGTATAAATTATGAATGGGGAACAAAGAACCAAACAAATCGCGTGGATCAAAATGGGGTGATCAATTTTGGTGAATCCACGAACAACACATCTGATACCGGCAACGGATTTGCAAATGCCGCGATCGGAACGTTTCAAGAGTTCCGCCAGGCCACCCGCGGGACGACCGGCGTTTACAAATATTTCAATTTTGAGCCATTCATCCAGGACAACTGGAAGATCGCAAAGCGTTTGACCCTTGACTATGGAATGAGATTCCCGTGGTTGGCTCCGACCAAAGACACATCGGGATTAGCCTCTAATTTTGACGTTTCTAAATGGAATGCCGCAAATGCGCCGAGGATATATAGACCTGTTTGCATAAACGGATCCGCAACATGTTCGGGCGTTTCCTAACCTCGGTATATCGGGCAGTGGATCCGAGTGTACTAGCCTCCGGCGTGCCGTTAACAAATGCAAATACACTGCTTGGTTCATTTGTCGGTCGAATCGTTCCGGGTTCGGGGAACATCGCCAACGGCCTTTCTTTGGTTGATGGAGCACTGATCAAAGATCAAGGTATTCAGTTTTCGCCGAGAGTGGATTTGCTTTGACGTTACTGGTAACCAAGATCTGGTTATCCGAGGTGGTTTCGCAATGTTTTTGACCGAGCACAAGGAAATTTGGTTTACGATTACAACCAGAACCTGCCGACCACTTTTACCTCATCTGTATTCAATGCTTTTCTGGGGGACGTAACGACAAATGCAACCTCGTACGGAACCCCGCAAAGTGTGAAGGCGATAGACCCGAATGCTCAAACTCCGACAACCAATTCGTACAATATCGGGATTCAATATAAACTGCCGTTTTTTGATACTGTGCTGGACGTAGCGTATGTCGGGTCGCAAAGTCATCATTTGCCGCACGTTCGAGCTCTCAATGAAACACCTTTTGGCTCAGCGTTTTAGCGGCCAATCAGGATCCGACAAAAGCCATCCAGGCTGTTCCAAACGGCTCAAATGCGTTGCCGACGGATTTCTATCGTCCATATCGCGGTTTTGCCGGAATATCCTATTTTGAATTTAGCGAAAACTCTAATTACAATTCACTGCAAATTTCGGCTAACCGACGATTCTCAAAAGGGCTTCTCATTAGTTCAAATTACACGTGGAGCCGTGCACTAGGTATTACCAGCGGCGACCAGAGCGGTTCCCGAATTGATGGTAAGGACTATATAAATTACGGCCGTTTGAGCTTTGACCGTACGCATAATTTCGTCGTTAATTGGGTTTATGAAATACCGAGCGCAACCAAGAATCGGTTTGTCGGGTTGGCCACGAATGGTTGGCAGCTTTCCGGTATCTATCGCTTTACGTCGGGTGCTCCACGCCAATTTACGTGCAGTGTCACCGGTGTCTCGGCAATCAATATCACGGGTTCGTCTTCCGGTGAGTCTAATCGATGTATCCTGGTCGGAGATCCGCTGGCAATTGACACTAAATCTCTTTATCGGCAATTCAACATTGCTGCCTTTCAAGCTCCTGCTGTTGGAAACACCGGTCTCGAAACACCGCGTAGCAAGCTACAGATAAATGATCCGTCGATTAACAATTTTGATCTTTCACTGTCGAAGAAATTCTTTGTTCGCGAGAGGATCAATATTGAGGCACGTTTGGATGCGTTTAATGCTCTGAATCATACGCAAGGATCGAGCATCAATACAGGGGGTACATTTACAGCACTTGGGAGCACAACGTTGATCGCTAATAACGAGGCTTCTGAGGCGAATAGGACTGGCTTCGGGGCAATAAATGGGTGGCGGCCGAATCGCACCCTCCAGTGGATGCTTCGATTCTCATTTTAATAAAAGCAGCAGGTCAATGAGCGGGTTTCTTGATTTGAGACCCGCTCTTTTAAGCTTAGGGAAAAGGGGGAAAGTCGCGTCCAAGTTAAGATTGGGAGAGATATGAGGATGTTTCGTTATCTTTGGATTGGTTCGATCTTTGCATTGCTGATCTTATCGCCTGTGACGAGTCTATCCTTGGCTCTTCATCCGGAACCGCCCACTATCGACCGAAACGTAGTTCTGCCGCCATCATGGGCTTTCGGCGTTGTTTACGGAGCCTATACGAATCAAGAGCAAAGTAAGTCACTAATAAAAGAGATTATCCAGCGTGATTATCCGATCGATGGGTTTTGGATCGATTCGTGGATATGGGACTGGAAGAATCAAGGCAAAGGCCCTCAGAAGTATATGGACTTCGTTGCCGATACTGAATCGTATCCGGATATGAAAGGGCTCTGGACTTTCATGGAAAAGGAGAATATCAAATCTGGCATGTGGGTCTGGGACGCGATCTTCAAGACGGGCAACGAACAGGCTTTTGAGGATTTCAAGTCGAGAGGCTACTTCTCAAGGGGAGTATTTTCGAACCGATAGCTGGCACAATGGGTCACGGACAACAATAATTGGCGACAACAGCAAACCGGTTTCAGGAACCGTCTGCGGGGATATTAATTTCAAGGACCCGCAGGCGGTCAAGTATTTCAAACAGAGAATGAAACCCTTCTTTGATAAAGGGTTGGACTTTATCAGCTTGATAAGACCGACGAGGTCCAGGTCTGTCAGGCAATGTTTGAAATGACGCAGGAATTAGGCAAGGAAACCAAGGGACGTGGGTTTATCCTTTCGCACAGCCACGGCGTAAAACAACGAAGAATACAAGCGCTATCCCGGGAAATGGACAGATGACACGCGGTCTGATGGGTCTGCGAAAACTCATACGCGTCAATTTTCGCCGTGGCTGCCGAGCGTTGGCTTTAAGGAGAATATTGAAATGTACTTGGACACCAAAAAGCATTTCTATAAAATTCCATTTCTTTCGCAGGATATGGGCGGATTCGCGGTCAGCACGGATGGATTTGTTGACGAAGAGCTTTATATCCGATGGCTACAGTTTGCGATGTTCGTCCCGCTGACAACGCCATTTTCACAGCCTGAAAATCCGACCGGAAATATTGCTTTCAAAGTGTCTGATCGGGCAGACAAACTATTTCGAGATTACGCCCATCTCAAGATGGAACTCTTCCCATACATTTACACTTATGCCCATAAGTCGCGTCTCGAAGGCGTGAACACGATTCGTCCGTTTGAAAACAACACGAGTCAGTATCTTTTCGGCGAAGAAATTCTCGTCGCTCCGGTTTACATGCAGGGTGCGGTGCAAACAAAAGTTGATTTGCCGCCCGGTGCAAATTGGTTCGATCACTGGACAGGCAAGGTTTACAGCGGCGGGCAAACAATCAACGCTGATTCTCCGATTGAAAAAATTCCCCTCTTCATAAAGCAGGGGCGATTATTCCGAAACGAAAATACGCCCGATCGATCGAAAAAAGGGACGAACGATCTTTTGGAGATCCACGTTTACGCCGGTGCGGACGGTGATTTTGAACTAATCGAAGACGATGGAAAAAGCAATGATTATTTAGAAGGAGTATACGCAAAAACCATACTGGAGCAGAAAATATCGGGTTCGGAGATTAGTATCGAAGCAAAGCCGACGCAAGGCTCCTTTAGCAAAATGAGTAATTCCCGAAGCTGGCAAATAAATATTCACGGAATCGAGAAAGCAAAGGCTATTTTTTTGAACGGCAAAAAATTCAATTCTAAGTCGGCCCAAGGAATGACTATGCTTCCGGTATTCAAGTCGCGGAAAACGGCTGGTTGGAAGCTACGTATCGAAAAATAATGCGAGTAAAGGTTGTACCGATTCTATTTATTTTGGCGAGTTGCTGCGTTGTCTTTTCGCAGCCAGCAAACGTTGTAAAACGTTGTCTGTTTGGTTCTTCTTCAGCCCAGACGAAAAAGAAGGTTTTCGTCATCGGTGACAGTATTTCTATTCAATATGGACCGTTTTTGAAAAATTTTATCGCAGGCAAGTTCGATTATAACCGCAAACGCGACAACGGCGAAGCGATGCAGGATTTGAACAAACCCGTCGGAGCCAATGGCGGCGATTCTCGAATGGTGGTTGAATATTTGAAATCTTTGCAGAAAGATAAGAATTTCAAACCCGATATTTTGCTCGTTAATTGCGGTTTGCACGATATTAAGACCGACCGCAAAACAGGCGAAAAAGCCATCGAACTCGACGAATATAAAGCTAATCTGAAAGAGATTTTCGAGCTCGCTGAAAAGATGAAATTGAAACTGGTATGGATCACATCCACGCCGGTTAATCAGGAGATTCACAATACTAAAAACGTCGGTTTTTTCGCTACACGAAAGATTCAGATGCCTATAACGAAGCGGCCAAAGGTTATTTTATAAAAAAGAAAATCCCGGTAATTGATCTAAATGCGTTCAGCCGAACATTTCCGCTGGACGCTTTTGCGGATCACGTTCATTACAAGCCGGAATATGCTCAGTTACAAGCCGCATTTATTGCAGGAGCAATCTTAAGTGCTGATCGCTGAGAAGTCTGGACGTTCGCAGGAGACGGTACCGGATAGAGCATATTCGATTTGCATTGAACCAGTCACCAAACAGCTACTGGCAGGGTTCGATGGTGTTTAGGCCGTGGAGTATCTCTAGGGAAAATAATGAAAAAATTCACTCTACTCGTTCTTGCCCTGATCGTTTCCGTAAATGTTTTTGGACAAAAACAGAGAGCTACCCGACCTTTTTCGACTGTCGGCCGTACCGTTGCTGTTTACAGTTCAGCGGATTCGACCGAGTTTCGCCTGACGAAAACCGGCGAAGTCAAGTTTGTTGAAAAACGGCAGCCAACCGAGGGCGAGATCAGTGTTTTTGTTAACCCTAACAAAAGATTCCAAACGTTTCTTGGCATTGGCGGAGCGATTACGGATGCGAGTGCCGAAGTTTTCGCCAAGCTTTCGCCGGCAAAGCAACGGGAATTTCTTAAGGCTTACTACAGCAAGACTGATGGGATCGGCTACACACTTGCCCGTACCAATATTCATAGCTGCGATTTCAGCAGCGGCAGTTACACCTACGTAACGGAAGGCGACCGCGAGCTTAAAAGCTTTAGCATCGACCACGACAAACAGTTCCGTATTCCGATGATCAAACGGGCTATGGAAGCGGCCGGCGGTCGTCTGACGCTGTACGCGAGTCCGTGGAGTCCACCGGCATTCATGAAGAGCAACAACGACATTCTCCACGGCGGAAAGCTGCTGCCTGAGTTTTACCAGCCGTGGGCGAACTACTTCGTGAATTTCGTCAAAGCTTATGAGAAGGAGGGAATTCCTGTCTGGGGCCTCACAATTCAAAACGAACCGATGGCGACGCAGCGTTGGGAATCATGCATTTTTACCGCTGAGGACGAACGCGACTTCCTAAAAAATAACCTTGGGCCAACTCTGGCCAAGGCTGGGTTAGGCGGTAAGAAGATCATCGTTTGGGATCACAACCGTGACCTCATCACGCAGCGCGTTGACACGATTCTTGGCGATCCCCGAGCAGCGAAATATGTCTGGGGAATAGGTTTTCATTGGTACGAGAACTGGAGTGGCGGCCAGCAAATGTTTGACAACGTCGGCATCGTAAACGCGACGTACCCTGACAAGAATCTGATCTTTACTGAAGGTTCGGTAGAAAAGTTTGACGCTGCGAAGTATCAAAATTGGGCAAATGGCGAACGCTACGGTCGTTCGATGATCAACGATTTCAATAACGGGGCCGTTGGCTGGACGGATTGGAACATTCTCCTTGATCAAACCGGCGGCCCAAATCACATATCGAACTTCTGTTTTGCACCGATCCACGCTGATACTCGAACCGGTGAGCTGATCTACACACCTTCTTACTATTTCATTGGCCATTTTTCTACATTCATTGCTGTTGGAGCGAAACGCGTGAACAGCGTGGCAAGCCGCAGCCAGCTTTTGACAACGTCGTTCTTGAACCCGGACGGCAAAGTTGTGACGATCGTAATGAATCAATCCAACGAACCCGTCAAATACAGCGTCAGCGTGGGCACCCAGGCAGCGGAGTTGAGCATTCTTCCGAGGGCGATTCAGACACTCGTTTTTTAGCCGTTATGAGCAATATCAAATTCGCGTCCATCACACTTTGTCTTTTCGCATTCTTGTTTTCGGCTATAGCGGCATCCGCTCAGCCTGGCAATATCGATCAGCGGGTAAAGAAGCTGCTCAAGCAAATGACTCTCGAAGAAAAGGTCGGGCAGCTTACCCAATATTCCGGCGATCGGCAGGCAACGGGGCCGATCACGTTCAAGGGCGACCATCGCGAAGCGATCAGGAGCGGAAAGATCGGCTCGATGCTAAACGTTCTGGGCACCAGATACACGCGCGAGTATCAAGAGGTTGCGATGCAATCGCGATTGAAGATCCCGCTGCTGTTTGCCCAGGACGTGATCCACGGCTACAAAACAACCTTCCCGATTCCGCTTGCAGAGGCCGCCAGCTGGGATCTTGACGCTATCAAACTTTCTGCTCGTATCTCCGCCACTGAGGCGTCCGCGAGCGGTATTCACTGGACATTTGCTCCTATGGTCGATATCGGGCGTGACCCCCGTTGGGGGCGGTAATGGAAGGTGCTGGTGAAGATCCGTATCTTGGTTCGCTGATAGCGGCGGCTCGAGTCAAAGGTTTTCAGGGCAATCGTTTGGGAGACATAGATTCCCTGATGGCGTGCGCTAAACATTTTGCCGCCTATGGAGCAGCAGTTGGCGGACGTGACTATAACTCTGTTGACATGAGCGAGCGACAATTGTGGGGAAACGTATTTGAGGCCATTTAAGGCCGCGAATGAGGCAGGGGTCGCGACATTTATGAATTCCTTCAATGATGTCAACGGAATTCCGGCAACCGGAAATTCCTATCTTCAGCGCGACATATTGAAAGGTAAATGGAATTTTCAGGGCTTTGTCGTCAGCGATTGGGGCTCGATCGGCGAGATGATCAATCACGGCTATGTGAAAGACGGAAAGGCAGCAGCTCTCGCTGCTATAGATGCAGGAAGCGATATGGACATGGAAAGCGACTCATATCGCAACAATCTCGTGGGGTTGGTAAAAGAAGGAAAGGTATCGATGGATTTGATCGATGATGCCGTAAGTCGAATTCTTCGAAAGAAATTCGAGCTGGGCCTTTTTGAAGATCCATATAAATACTCGAATCCCGAACGCGAACAGAAAGAACTTAACGATCCAGATCATCTCGCCGCAAGCCGCGATGTTGCTAAAAAAAGCATTGTTCTGCTAAAGAACGATCGTAATACCCTTCCGCTTTCAAAGAATCTGAAGACGATCGCGTTCATAGGTCCGATGGTGAAATCGGTGAAGGACAACCACGGTTTTTGGTCAGTCGAACTTCCGTGGGTAGACTATTCTAAGCTCATCACAACTCAATGGGACGGCGTGAAAAACAGGCTCGGAAACGACACAAAATTACTCTATGCTAAGGGCTGCGATGTCGACGGCACAAGAACCGACGGCTTTGCTGAGGCGGTCGAAACAGCGAAACAGGCAGACGTGGTGATACTAAGCGTCGGCGAAGCCTGGAATATGAGCGGTGAAGCCAAAAGCCGCAGTAACATACACATGTCCGGAGTTCAGGAGGATCTCGTGAAGGCAATCAAGGCGACCGGGAAACCCGTTGTCGTGCTGATAAATGCCGGACGCCCGCTTGTTTTTGATTGGACGGCCGACAATGCGGACGCGATACTCTATACCTGGTGGCTTGGTTCGGAAGCCGGAAATGCGATTGCGGATGTTCTCTTTGGAGACTACAATCCTTCGGCCAAACTGCCGATGACCTTTCCGCGAAGTGAAGGCCAGATACCGATCTACTACAACCACTTCAACACCGGCCGGCCGGCAAGGGACGAAAGGGCTCATAATTACGTTTCTGCATATACAGATCTGCTGAACAGTCCCAGATACTCATTCGGGTTTGGACTGAGCTACACAACCTTCCAATACAGCGATCTCACGCTCGACAAAAAAGAAACTAAGTGGCAATCAAAAAGCTGACTGTCTCTTTGAATTTAAAAAAAATACCGGGAAAGTCGCAGGCGAGGAGATCGTACAGTTATACCTCCGCGACAGGGTTGCCTCCCTTGTCCGTCCGGTAACGGAACTCAAGGATTTCCAGAAGATCATGCTTGCTCCCGGCGATACCAGAACGGTGAGATTTGTTATCGACCGGGAAAAGCTTTCGTTCTATGACCGCGAGCTCAACTGGATCGCCGAGCCCGGGGATTTTGAACTGATGATCGGTTCATCGTCCACAGATACTCGATTGAGAGACAGTTTTGAACTATTGAAATAACAGAAATAAGGTTGGGAAAGGAAAGATGAAATTCTCGAGAGTTGGAGCATTCTTTATTGTTCTCGCATCTTGCGGTTTAGCCGATGCAAATGTCACGCTACCGAGAATATTCTCGGAAGGAGCGGTACTGCAGCGTGATGCTGTGATTCCTATCTGGGCCCACGCCGATCCTGGCGAAAACGTCACGGTCAGCCTAAATAAGCAGAAAGTTACGGTGATCTCTGATTCGAATGGTAAATGGTCGATCCGCCTCAAGCCGGAAAAGGCCGGCGGGCCCTTTGAACTGACAGTCCGGGCATCCAACACGGTCACCCTCAAAGACATTCTTATTGGCGAAGTATGGCTTTGTTCCGGTCAGTCGAACATGGAATGGACCGTGGGCCAATCGACGAATGCTGCGCAAGAGATCGCCTCAAGCTCAAACCCGAGCATTCGCCATCTCAAGGTCTCAAAAACGATCAGCGGGCTGCCACAGGACGAGATAGGCGGTGGAGTTTGGAAACGAAGTGAGCCAAGAAATACTGGAGAATTTTCCGGCGTAGGTTACTTTTTTGCAAAAGAGATCCAGCACAAACTCGGGGTACCTGTAGGATTAATAAATGCTTCATGGGGCGGAACAAATATCGAGACATGGATAAGCCGTGAGGGTTTTGAATCGAGCGATGAGTTTCGCGAGATGATCAACGGCATGCCGAAAACTGACCTAGATGCATTATCGAAAGGTCGTGTTATCGCGTTGGAGAAAAAGGTTGCGTCGGTTCAGGGCCTTGCAGTCGGGGCTGTCGATCCGGAAGCCTTAAAGAAAGTAGGGTTTGATGACGCACGCCTTCAAGAGCTCATTGTTCCGGGCCTTTGGGAATCACAAAGCTTGGGAGAGATGGATGGTGTAGTGTGGCTTCGCAAAACGATCGACCTCACCAGAGGGCAAATTAGTCGGAACGCCTCACTCGAATTAGCTAAGATCGATGATAACGACGTAACGTACATTAACGGTGTCGAGATAGGAAAGACAAACCAATGGGATGCTCGCCGTAGATACGAGGTACCTGCGGGAGTACTCAACGAAGGTACTAACGTAATTGCCGTAAAAGTAGTTGATACGGGCGGCGGCGGCGGAATTTATGGCGACGCATCCGACCTGAAACTGGTTTTGGGGAACGAGCAGATCTCGCTCGCAGGTAAGTGGAAGTTTATGGTCGAAAGCGTTTTAACCGCGACCGGTGTGAACGACCTGCCTTCGCCTGCGTACACCGGGATGGTAAGCCCTTTGATCAACTATGCATTCCGCGGCGTAATCTGGTATCAGGGCGAATCCAACGCCGGAAGAGCGTATCAGTACCGCAAAGCATTTCCGCTCCTGATCAATGATTGGCGGACGAAGACCGGCAAACCAAAGCTTCCGTTCTACTTTGTCCAGCTTGCGACTTTCAAGACTGATGGTGACAGCAACAGAGGTTCCGCCTGGGCTGAATTAAGAGAGGCTCAAACGCTCACACTAAGCGTTCCATTTACCGGAATGGCGGTCACGACAGACGTGGGAAACCCGAAGGACATTCACCCGACGAACAAGCAAACGGTCGGCGCCAGATTGGCTAAGCTGGCATTGAATAGGACGTATAAACACCCCATGCTGGATACCGGGCCATCGTACCGTTCGATGAAGATCGTTGGCAAGGTTATTATCGTCACATTCGACAACGTGGCTGCCGGACTTGCGACAAGCGACGGTAGCGAGATCGTAAAAGGCGTTGAGATAGCTGGAAGCGATCAGAGATTTTTTCCAGCAACCGGTAAGGTCGTCGGAAATACTATAGTCGTTTCGAGTCCTGACGTTGCGGCTCCTGTCGCTGTGCGATTTGGCTGGATCGGGGATGCATCTGCTAACAATCTATTTAATAAGGAAGGATTTCCTGCCGTTCCGTTTCGAACGGATGACTGGAAGACGTTAACGACCGCAGAGAAGTACCGACTCGTTGTGCCGAAATAGACCGCCTTATTTCACCTGATAGACCCTGAGCATTGTTGATCTTTAGGTGAAAGTTCTGGTCGAACGGCCATTCTGCAGTCGTCTTATTATCATTAACGACAGTATTGTAAATCACTCCGTCAACCATAAAATCAACTTTTTCGGATGTCCATTCGATCGAATAGATATGGTATTTTCCGTAAACGTCATTGACTGTGATCTTCTTACCTTTCTGGGCACCGATCATATGGTTGTAGGCCTTAGCGCACCGTGCCATGGATCACATTTTCGTCAAAACCGACATTTTCCATTATGTCGATTTCACCACAGGCGGGCCATCCAACTTCGTCCCACCTCGCACCGAGCATCCAAATGGCAGACCACGCACCGACTCTCTAGGCAACTTAGCACGCACGTCGATCTTTCCATATTTCCATTCAGCGAGGTTTCTCGTAGTTAAGCTTGCGGAAGTATATTCGGCAAACTCACGTTGGGTTCGCGAATCCTTTTCCGCCACCGACTTAAAGGCGGCGTTCTTAAACTTCTCACG
>JADJBB010000015.1 GCA_016703965.1 Acidobacteriota bacterium | reverse complement strand
AGGTCGCTAGTTAAAATCTCGCCGTCCCGACCAATAAACATGGGGCTTTCGAAGACATCCGAAAGCCCCTTTTTTCGTGGTTTTCCAACAGCGACGAGAGGGCGGGTTGCTAAGCCTCTTGATTACCGCATTTACGGCCTACCACCCGTCAGAAAAAGCGCTCCATTTTGCAACCAACTTTCTGCACCTCAAATTAGAGCCGTTTTGGTGAGCAGACGCACCAACCACGGTGCGAGGAGAACCAACTGTTGCTTTGGCGTTCCAAATTTCACCTTTTCACCCGATTCCCAGCAAATAAGCGGCTAACAGTCAGCGGAATAGAACTTGCGAAAGGCTACGCGAGAGGCAACCGGTTTGTCACATCCTCGACTACGGACCAGAGCAAATCTACTAACGAAGAATATGTCTGTTTACAAAAGATACAACGGTAAGCGAGTCTCATCCTCACATCCCGACTACTCGAAAGCTCGATGGTGGATCTACAAACGGCTGAAAGGGAAGGTCATTCATCAGAGTATTCCCGAAGCGAAGACAAAACAAGAAGCTGAGTTGGCTGAGAGGCAGATCATTAAGGCTTCGTTCGATCATAGTTACAATGTTACGGACACCACGACCACGTTGGCAGCGTTCATCGACCAGAAGTACCGGCCGTACGTGCAGCAGAACAATGTCAATCAAGGGGCAAAGGAACTTTATATAAGACTTCTTCTCGGATACTTTACGAAACAGACCATATCCAGCATCAGCCCTCAGGATTGTCGGAACTGCCGGACCAAACTTCAGACTCGGCAAAACAAACGGAAGAAAGAAAGTGCACTCTCATCGGCGTCGATCAACCGGATCATGTCCACGTTGTCGAAGATCTTCAGCTTAGCGTGTGAAGAGGGAATTCTGGAGCGGAACCCGATGAAATACGTGAAGGCTCTACCGGAACCGCCCCCTCGAAGACGGCTGCTAAATCCGAAACAAAAGGAGGCCCTTTGGACGGAGTTGGAGAAGGATACGCTACTTTATCGACTGATAGTCCTCGCAGTGAATCTTCCATTACGTCGCGGACAACTTGTCGCGATCACGGAAGATGTTATCGATTTTGAAAACGAACATGTTTTTGTGATCGGTTCGAAGGGAAGACCTCCACGCCTAGTTCCGCTCAACGCGACCGCGACAAAGGTTTTGAAAGCGATGATCGATGAAAAACAGTTGCCGTTCCCCGTAAAAGATTTCCGTAAACGATGGCAAACGGCACTCCGTAACGCTGGGATAAACAAGAAAGGCGGAACGAGAGAAGAGAACTATCACTTCCACGATCTTCGCAGCTATTTCGCCAGCGAGCTAATCCGGCGAAATACGAACCCGCTTATAGTCCAGAATCTGTTTGCGCACTCTGACATGAGCATCACAACGGTCTACGCTCAAACTGATGACAAACTCTTGTTGGAGGCTGTCAAGCGGCTTGACGAAATCGACAACGGTGAGGTGCAGTAATTTTGCATTACTTCGCAAATCAGAACGGTTCATTTACTTCGGGCGAGAGTCGGACTAATAACTGATCTTTCCATAGCCGGGCATCGCGGTCGAATTATCTCGGGTTTAGAAAAGCCGGTCGGAGTCGCATCTTTTCAATTTCGACTGCTGCTCGATATTCCTCGGGTGTGTTCAAGTTTAAGAACAAGAATTCGGAGCCTTGAATATCTTTGATCTCGGAAAACCCAATTACCCGTACCTGGAGTCGTTCACGCAATCGTTGTATTCGCCATTCACGATCGGACAACATTGTTTCGACCTTGGGAAGGCACGAGTCCCGCCGGTACAGCCCACAAAGCGGCTGATTGCGTCCATCTGGCTGTTCGGCGAAGATGGCATCAATATGATTCATTTCCGAGTCTAGGCAATGCCGCAAAATGTCTACCATCCGAGTCATCAATTCGCCAGTGACAAATGGCAGGTCGCACGCGAGTACGGCTATCCACTCGGTTTTAGCGCTCACAAGCGCTGTATAAAATCCCACGATTGCACCGCGGGCGTCTCCCATAACGGGATGATCTTGAATTATCGGAAGCGAAGTGATTGCGTCATTTGAATTGCCGACCAAATAGACTGTGTTTGCGATCGAAAACATGGCACCGGCTGCCCGATCTATGAGCGTCCTGCCTCCGAGCAACAGTGCCGCTTTATCTTGCCCCATGCGTCGGCTTTGGCCGCCTGCCAAAACAAATCCATCGATCAAACTCATTGCGTTCTAAGAAGATTCTCCGGTTCTCTCGTAACTCCTCATTGTTGGCTTGATAAATGAAAAATAATTGACCACAAGACAAATCACGGAAAATAAAGAAAGAAACACAAACCCGAGCGTATAAGATCCGGTGGCGTCCTTAACAAAGCCGAGTTCCAGTGGTGGAAAAAAAAACCTCCCAGCCCGCCAAACGCCCCGACAAGTCCAGTGACTGTGGCGGTTTCGTTCGGGAAATACTGAGGAACGAGCTTAAATACGGCTCCGTTACCCAGGCCAAGTGCAGCGGCGCAACCAAGCGCCCGATCGTGAAAGGAACGATAGAAACGGAGCTCAACAGAAGTGCAAGTACAGCGATCGCCGCGAAAACACCGAGTAGAACCTTGCCGCCTCCGATCTTGTCGGCCAAGATCCCGCCAACTGGTCGCAGGACGGTTGCTACAAGGACGAATCCCGCGGTGCGGGCCCCGGCGTCGGTCGGGGTTAAGCTAAATATTTCCTTCAGGAAGGTGGGCAGATAAAGGGCGAGAGCGACGAAACCGCCGAATGTAAGGAAATAGAATAATGACAGTATCCAGGCGTAGCCGGAGGTTCGCAGAACGCTGAGATTCTGCTTCAGTGTTTTTGGAGCGGCCGTTACAGCAGCGTCCTGAGCAGAAAAATAGAACATTAGTCCCCAGCTAAATGTGACGGCCGCAAAGATGAAGAAAACATAACGCCAGTCACCCAAGTAGATCGCGAGGACAGGTGCAAAAAAAACGGCAATTGACTGGCCAATGTTGCCCATGCCGTAAACCCCAAGGGCGGTTCCTTGCTTTTCACGGCTGAACCATTTTGAGGTGAAGCCGACGCCGACGGGAAAGGATGTTCCGGCGAGCCCGAGAAATAAGCCGAGGATCAGCAACTGGGTATAACTTTGCGAAAAGCCAATCGCTATCGCGGGAACCGCTGAAAATATGAGAAGAGCCGCAAAGACACGTCGACCGCCATATTTATCCGCCAGCATTCCCGCAAAAAGACGGCCGATCGAGCCTAGCAGGACAGGTATAGCGATCAACAGGCTCTTTTCTTTACCAGACAGTCCGTAAAGCTCAGTGAATGTTGGGGCTAATGCGGCGATCAACCCCCAGACGGCAAATGTAACGGCAAAGGCAGTTGTCGAAAAAAAGTGCCCGAGCGGAGCCAGGCTGAAATGTCTTGGTATCCATACGTCTTAAACAACGTCCCCTCAAGTCTTATACCTGTGGCCACGAACCGAGGGGAATCAACGAGCTTAATGAAAAACCGGGTCAGACTCATCGAGGCGGAGAGGGTTTCCACCAAACGATTATGCTAAGTGCGATCAGCCAGCATATCCCAGAGGCAATGACGAGCGGCGTCAGTTGCGAGTAAGCATGTGCAAGAGCAGCCTCAACCGCCGCCGAGAGGATCCAGAGCTGAGCCACATTGATCATAACAAGCATCGCGAGACGGGCCTGCCAAACGGCGGCAAGTCCGCGGCTCTGTGGCCTTTGCGGCTTGGAGTTATCCTTCATTGCCACGCACCTCTCTTTTCACTGCAAAGATCTCGCCGTTGATCGTCTCAAGCTCGATTCTGTCGAGAGGACGCGGCGGCGGGCCATATAATACTTCGCCGGTCTTGGAGCTGAAACCGCCATTGTGACACGGGCATTCGAGGCGGTCGTTTGCTTGTGAATAGTAGACCGGGCAAGACAGATGCGTGCATTTCTGCCCAAAGGCAGCGTAGGTGCCATCGGTGCCACGGATCAGGATCGCAGTATCTTCCTTGGCTGGATACGAGAAATTCAGGGCTGATCCAGGTTCGATGTTCATTGCACCGTCGATCTTCGCCGGGGGGAAGGTCTTTGGCGATCGGGCATCATAGGCAGCTTTCCCCGCAAATCCGGCCGCACCGAGGAATAATGCACTCGATGTCAAAAAGAGAAAGTTGCAGAACTCCCGCCTTGTAACCTGAGCTTCGCTGTCGCGTTCGTAAGGGAACTCGGCCTGAAACGGGGCGGTCGCCGTGCGGACGTTGCTTTCATCCGATATTTCATTATCTGCGGCTAGTATCTTCTTGATTGATTCTTGATCGAATGCTTTAGAATTCATTGCTTTTATCGGATTCCTCCACTTGAGTGTCTATCCACGATTCTTCCCTCACAGGAGCGCCATCGAGGGCTATCTGTCCCTCGAAAACGCCGCACCCGTCGATGCTGACCTCGTCGGCGTCCGTCGGCAGCATCATATAGACCTTTGTCTTGACACTCTGATTGCCAAAAACGTGAGCATTGACCGGCTTGGTCCTTCGCAGCGGAACGATCTGCTCATAGGTGCCGAAGGATAATGCTCCGGTCGGGCAAACGCTGGCACATTGGCATTAGACCCTCGCTTGTTCGGTCGTAACACATGTCGCATTTCATCTGCAGATGCATCGCAGAGTTGTATTTCGGTACGCCGAAAGGGCAGGCATTTACACAGTTGCGGCAATCCAAGCAGCGGGGTTTGAGAGCCGACATCACAACGCCATCCTCGTTTTGTTTGATCGCGTCCGCCGGACAGACCAGAGCACAAGTCGGCTCTTCGCAGTGCATGCAGATGGTCGGCATGGTTGCAGTGGTTTCGCTGCGGTCGATGTAATCGACGAAGATCATCGAGTAGCCCTTATGCGTCGAACACTCGCGACAAGCGGCTACACAGGACCTACACCCTATGCATCGCTGCGGATCGATAAACATGGTTTCATTCATGCGCTATTTTCCTCTCTGCACTTCGTTCTGTGACGTTCCCTTTCGCACCTCGCCTAGTATCGGCAATTCTCTCGTATGTATCTTCTCTAAACGGGCGGCACATGCCTTGAATTCCGGTATCTTTGAGGTCGGGTCGAGGGCTGCGTTGGTGATCTGATTTGCGGCGAGTTCCTCGCCCCAGTGATACGGGATAAAAATAGTGTCCGGCCTTATGGTTTTTACGACAAGAGCGGGAAAAATACCTTCACCACGACGCGAGATCACCTTCACCCGCTCGCCGTCGTTGATCTTGTATTTCATAGCGGTTTCAGGATGCATCTCAACGAAAGGCTCCGGACACTGCTGAACAAGAAAGCCGATACGCCGGGTCTGATTACCCGACAAATACTGGTGAACTATACGTCCGCTGGTAAAGATCAGAGGATATTCATCATCGGGTTTCTCGGCGGCACCTTTGTATTCGATCGCGTGAAATTTTGCCTTACCGTCATCGTGAGCAAAACGCTCCTCGAAAAGGCGTGGCGTCCCCTTGCTTTCCTCGGTCGGGCACGGCCAGAAGACGCCGTCCTGTTTGTCGATCTTTTCGTAAGTGATGCCGAAATAGTCAGCCTTACCACCTTTGGAGGCGACGCGTAGTTCGTCAAATATTGCCTGGCGACTCAAATTGAAAGTACTTACCGCGGCCCATCCGGACGCGATCTCCTGTAGTGTTCGCCAATCATGGCGAGCTTCACCGGGCGGATCTATCGCCTGATTGATCTTTATCACTCGGCCCTCGCCGCTGGTAGTCGTCCCTTCGTCTTCGGACCATGTTGTTCCGGGAAGGACAACGTCGGCATAACGGGCACTTTCGGACAAAAAGAAATCGATGCAGACGTTAAATTCGAGCCCCTCTAGCGATTCGCGGACCTTGTTGGTGTCCGGAAGCGAGACCATCATGTTGCTGCATATCGACAGTAGCCCTTTGATCTCGCCCTCGCGCATTTTGTTAAAAAGCTCGACCGCAGATACGCCCGCTTCAGGCAATTCTGATTCGTCAATGCCCCAAACTTCGGCTATGTATTTCCGATGTTCAGGATTGAGCATCGACCGATAGCCTGGAAGTTGGTCGGCCTTTTGTCCATGCTCACGGCCGCCCTGCCCGTTGCCCTGGCCGGTGATCGTGCCGTAACCGCGGCCTTCCGAGCCGATCTTCCCGGTCGCAAGTGCGATATTGATATAACTCAGTACGTTCTCGGTTCCGTTCGAATGGTGCTCGATGCCGCGGGCGTGCATTATCATGCCGGTTTTTGCACGACCGTAGAGGCGAGCGGCCTGAATGATCTTTTCCGCTGGGACGCCGGAGATTTCCGAAGCGACATCGGGTGGATAATTTAATGCAGCCGTTTTAGCCGCTTCCCAATCGTTGGTTCGGCTATCGATAAATGCCTGATCGATCAGGTTTTCGGTGATCAGGACATTCAAGATGCCGTTGGCGACCGCGACGTCTGTACCGGGCTTGAGTTGTAAATGCAGATCGCCCTGACGAGCTGTTGGGGTCTCACGCGGATCGATGACTATCCACACACCACCGTTGTCACGCTGTTTCCAGAGAAATCCATTGAGGATGGGGAACGTCTCGGCACAATTTGCTCCGGCAATTATCAGAACTTCCGCGTGGGGAATATCGCTCCACGGGTTTGCCGCCCGGTCGATGCCGAACGCCTTGTTGTTGCCGCCTGCGGCGGATGCCATGCAAAGTCGTCCGTTGTAGTCAAGGTACCTGGTCTGCACTCCAAGGCGGGCAAATTTACCAACGAGATATGTCTTTTCGGTCGTCAGTGACGAGCCCGAATAAACAGCGATCGAATCCTTGCCGTATTTTTCCTGTAGTCCCTTAAACTTCGAAACGATCAGGTCGAGCGCCTCGTCCCAGCTTGCCCGCTCAAAATTGCCGTTTCGCTTTATCAGCGGGTATTCAAGCCGGTCGGGATGGTGTGTCTGCAGATACGCGGTCACTCCTTGGACACAGCCGGCCTTCGTTAACCGGAAAATCGTAACGCGGTTCTACGCCGACAACGTGATTCTTTTCGACCAGTAGATTCATGCCGCATTGCATTCCGCAATATGGACAGTGGGTGGGCACCATCTTGTCAATTTTTCGTTCGGCGCTCCAACCGCCTATTGGCTCATCGTGCAAATGAGGGGCCGAAACGGTCAATGATACTTGCGAGATTCTCAACTTTTGACATTGTTTATTATTCGCTGTCGGCACGTGAGCCGTGAAACACCTTATCGGGGCGATCCATAAGGACGGAGTATGCCAGGCCTCGCATTACCCACGTTTGCAACGCGGACAATAATCCTGCAATGTTTCGCCATTTTCCATTGTGTAGTCAAAACCAACTTTTTCGACGACGCTCTTCAGATCGCCGAGCCACATAACGGATGCGAATTCTACGCCGCACCGCCGACATTTTGCCTGCTCCATTTCTTTGGCTCGCTGCTGATAGAGTTCCACGCCGATCGAGGCCGGACGCTGGACGATATGAAACAGCTTGCCAAACGGTAGGAAGAAAAGCGTCATTATCACGATCGCTTGATGGCTCAGCGCAATGAACGAGTACATATAACCACCGAAATACGTGCTCGATGCCGTTAGCATGAGACCCGAGACACAGATCGCAATCAACAGAAGATGCGGAACAAAATCCAAAAGAAATTGCTGGACCGCAATTGCTCCGCGGTCTTTTAAGCGGCGATGGATCGCAATAGCACAGCCCGCTAGAACCATGATGGCAGTGAAATTGAGTGCCTTGAACGTAAAAAAGCCATTACGCTGTGGACGTCCATCGACTGCACGGGAAAGCCGAATAGATAGGCCCTGTACGCCGTCTCGTTCTCAAGTTTGAAATGTATCCAGCCCCAAACAAGCGGGAATGTGATGGCTGCGGACAGGATACAACCCCACATGATCAGAAAATGCATCAGCCATCTCGCTTTTGCCCGTTTAAAGATGAACTTTTGCGCGAGCATATTTATGCCAACCGTTTTTGTCGCGTCTATCGTATTGCGGGCAAATTTCTTTCGCTGGAAAAACAGCTTTAGCCCACGCGAAAAATATGCCCGCGTCGCCGGACGCTGCAGCCAAAGTGCATATCGGAAAAAGATTGCGCCGAACGCGACGATACTCGCGATCAAATACCCAAATAAGGCCGAATCGAAATGTTCAAGATTACGCGAACCGATAATAACAAGTGCCGTCAGAGCCATTGATGCGCCGAGCCCGATCAAGGTCGGGTCGCGGTAATTAATCAAATTTGCTGGCTTGGTGATATCGATGGGCATTCGTTTTTCATTAAATGGCAACCATTGTCGTTTGCAAAATGAGTGCCAACCTAAAAGAATATGGTGCTACAAAAATGGAGCAATTCCTTGGGCTAGATAGTTATCATATATTCGAAACGTTACAGGCGAAAATACCAGGCGCGTATTTATGCGATGGCAGCGTGAAAACTCGCGGTCAAAGAAGATCCGGATCGATAGCGGTACGTAAAAATGAGTAGAAGGCCTTCGTAAACGGGATAGATCACAGTCAATTCGTTAGTAAAAGTGACGAAAAAATCTCATTGAGTCCTCTCATGCTCCTTTATTAAATATCAAATTCGGTCGTTCGATTTATGATTTGGCTCATGAAATGTGAAATATTAAGTTTTGGGAATCGCTGGGGGCTTCATATGTCTATGAGTCAAATATCAGACCATTTTAGTGTCGAATTAACGGAGGACCTTTTTGCTATTGGCAGCAAAAGATCGTTCGGTAGCGGTAAGCACATTTTTTTTGAGGGTGATCGGGCCACATTCTTGCCGATCATACTTTCTGGAAAGATCAAAATGGTTCGCTATCCTGAGGCGGGTAAGGAGATCATCATTGGCACGTTTCAGGCTGGCGAGATATTTGCCATCCCGCCGGCGATGGACGGAAAGCGGTTTCCCGCTACAGCCGTCGCGATCGAGAACAGCTAGCTTCTGATGGTCCCGAGGGGCGACTTTCTCGCCTTAATGGGATCATCGTCCGAATTTTCGTCCCTGGTGATTAACCGCATGTGCGGCATTCTCCGTGACCGGGCCGATACCGTTCAGATTTTGGCCACGCCATCGGCCGAGCAGCGTGTTGCGACCGTTATTTTGCGGCTTACGGGGGAAATGAATGGCGGCGAAGTCAAGAAGATTACCCATCGACGGCAAGATATAGCTGAGATGGCAGGGCTTTCGCTTGAGACCACGATCCGGACCATCCGAAAGCTCGCGGAAAAGGGATATCTGAAAATAGTTGGCGGAAGAATATTCGTCGAAACGACTGATCACCTTCGTACTCTTGTCCGTTAGGCCTTGTAAAAAGGTGATCTGGATCATATTTGGTTGAGCCGTGTCCTGCTAAGTTCCTTAGTGCAAGACTTGTGTTGAGAATTGGATCATGAAACTTCGAATTAGAGAAAACACTCTTCGTTTTCGGTTGGGCCGCTCCGAAGTGAAAACTTTTGATCAAACAGGAGCCATAGGGGACAATGTGCGGTTTGGGCTAGGAAAAAACGACTTTGGCTACGTGCTCGAAAAGACGCCCGACAGTAATTTTTCGGCCTCTTTTGCGGACGGGATAATCGTGGTTCGCGTACCTGCCTCCGATGCCAATACCTGGGCCAGTTCCGACGAGGTTAGCCTTGCCGGAACCTATCTAGCGGACGAACATACTGAAATAAGAATATTGATCGAAAAGGACTTTGTTTGTCTAAATGCCCACAACGACGAAGACCAGTCTGACCGCTATCCCCACCCCAAAGGCGACGCCGCATGCTAAGCCCAATGATACGACGATTTGGGGTTACAACAGCATTTTCCCGGTCCGACCATAAAGGCCCGGCGATTGTCCGAATTGTGTTGTTGCTAGCGAGCTTGATTAGCTTTTGCCCGCTTTACGCGCGGTTTCGGATTTCAACCAGAGGGAAATAATCTGATCGGCTAATCGAGTATTTTTTACTGTCTGAATCTTAATAAAGTTTCGGAGGCAAGGTGGAGGTTTGTCAAAATGAAGAAAATTTTATTTTTATCTGTAGTTTTAGGGGTTGTTCTGATGATTTTTACGGTCATCGGTTTTAATGTCAATAGTCAGGAAAGAATTATGCAAAAGTTGAATTTACAAACTAAAATCGGTGACGGCAAAGATAAAGAGGTTACGCCTCTTTTTGATGGTGAACGCCGAAAAATCGTCCAAATCACGCTGCGCAACAAGGCCGTGTTAGAAGCACATAGCGCCGCCGAACCGATTACGATTCAATGTATCGCGGGCGAAGGCAAACTCATTGTCGGCCAAGAAAAAGAAGAAGTAGAACTGCAAGAAGGGGGTTCTTGTTACGATTGAGCCGGATGTGATTCACGAAATCAAGGCATCGCCAAAAGTATCAATCTTACTAATCAAGTTTAAGGATAAATGAGGAAGCAAACGTCATTCGGAGAGCTGTCATAAGTTTGAGAACATGACCGAGATCATATTTCCCCCTGTAAACATCGGCGACAATTATGCTGGAGTATACATTTGGAGGATTAATTAATGATCAGTGTTCAAGGTAAAACGGTCCGCGAAATAGCACTTGAAATGCCGTTGACAACGCGCGTCTTTGAGGAATTCAAGATCGACTATTGTTGTCATGGAGACACGCCGTTCGATGACGCCTGTCGAAACGTCGGGGCGAGTCCGGAAATAGTCAAAGAGAAGATCGATGGCGTCCTGGGTGGATCAACAAATAGTGATCAAGAATCGTTCTCCAAAATGGACTTGAGCGATCTCGTTGATCATATTTTGGATAAACATCACGTCTATACACGCGACGAAATGAGCCATTTGACCCCGCTGATGGCTAAGGTCGCGAGCCGTCATGGTGATCATTATACATATCTACTTGAGTTGAAAGATCTCTTCCAAGCATTGTGTGATGATCTGGAACCGCACATGATGAAAGAAGAAATGGTTCTGTTCCCTTATATTCAAAAACTAGAGCATAGTTACTCAAATCATCTTAACGTTGCGTTTCCGCCCTTCGGAACTGTTCAGCATCCGGTGAATATGATGAACATCGAGCATGAAGAAGTCGGCGAAATCCTTGTCAATATGCGTCGAGTTACGAATGACTACACGCTGCCGGCGGAGGCGTGCCCGAGTTTCACCGCCCTGTATCATCGGCTCGGGGAGTTTGAGCGCGACTTGCACCAGCATATTCACCTTGGAGAACAATCTGCTCTTTCCACGTGCTATCGAACTCGAACAAAAGGCTCGAGCCTCACTTTCGCTCGGAATGAACCAAAGCATGTCGACTGCCGCACCGATAACAGCACCAGTTAGAGTTGTTCGAGTGCGGCAAGTCGCTTCTTCCGGTCGAACACGGTGGATGGGGCATTTTGCTCGAACCCCAAATTGCCGGTCTGGCGATCGCGTATTCAACCGGAGCTCCCTGGATCGCCTGTCTTACTATCGGTGCGTTTCTCACACGGCAACCGCTAAAGGTCCTGCTCGCCGACCGCTTTGGAATGCGAAACAGGGAGCGTGCGAGCCTGGCCTTTCGATTTTTGCTTTGCTACGGTGCGATATTCTCCGTAGGCCTCGCCGGTACGCTGTTAACCGTAGGCTTTCGACCGCTCCTTCCTTTTACTTGGGTCTTGCCGCTAGCTCTTTTTCAAATATATATTGATGCATCGGGGCAAAGCCGAAAGCTGATACCTGAACTGACCGGAGCTGTCGTTATGTCAGCTCGATCGCAGCGATCGGCCTGTCAGCAGTATGTCGCTCGCGAATGCTATCGCACTTTGGGCGATCTTTGCATCAAGGTCAATTGCCTCTATTCTGTATGTTCGTGAGCGATTGCGGCTCGAAAGGCAAGCGGCATTCTCGTGTGGTCCCGACGCTCGCCCATGTCGCGCTCTTATTCTGACCGCAGCCTGGCCTATTCTGGACTCAGTCCGTTTCTGAACGATCCTGGCTATGTCGGTACTGGCTATCGGGCTATCGCGGGACTTTCACCGGGGCGAACAAGAATGAAAGCGATGCAGATCGGCGTCTGGGAGGATCATCTACGGCACGGCCGTCGTATTGTCGGTCGTGATCGGACACTTTGCCAGCATCTGATACCATAGCAGTCACATAAGGCGCGCTTTCGACCCACAGTTTTATGCACAACGTAGACATAGATCTTGTCGAGATGTCGCTCGACGTTATTAAATACGCGATCAGTCGTATTTGACACCGATCTAAGCTTGGCTTCCTAAGAAGGCAGAGGGAGCTAAAGGCCCTCATGGGCGAAACGGTCACACCTAAGGGCATCGGCGGCGAGAAGGCATTTGCCCTTTTTAGGACGTTTTGGTCAAAGCAAGTGTCCGATCGATCATCCCGGCATCTTGCCTTCGTTTCCCGCATCTCCGACCAGGGCGGCGGTGATGTTCGGATCTAGTGACCTCGGCGACCAGTGTTCGCGGAGCTTTTCTGGCTGGAGGAGCCGGCTGCATCTTTGCTGAGAACCAGGCGATGGCGTGGCTGGTGTCACTGACCGGAATGCCCGCTGGCGCTTTCGGTGTTTTTACAAGCGGAGGCACTGAGGCAAATCTTTCAGCAATGGTCACCGCCCGCGAATATTGGCGACCGCGACGAACGCAATTCTAAAACACCCGGCATCGTGATCGCCCCCGAACGGGGCACATTCGTCGATCAGGCGATGGCGAAGGTCATCGACGCCGATGTCCTTCTGATCGAAACGAAAGTCGCCTCGAAGAGGCTCTCATTTGGCTGAGACCTTGCTCGGATGTCCGCGGAGGACCGTGCCCGTGTGTTCGCTGTGATAGCAACGGCCGGTACGACCAACGCGGGAATAATTGACGATCTCGCGGGTATCGCTACGATATGTAGATCAGAGGAGATCTGGTTTCACGTTGATGCCGCCTACGGTGGCGGAGCATTGGCGGCTCGTTCAGTGCGGCATCTATTTAATGGTATCGAACACTCGGACAGTGTCACGATCGATCCCCACAAGTGGCTATTTTCCCCATACGATTGCGGTGCGATCATCTACCGCGATCCGGAACTCGCAAAAAGGCCCACGCCCAGGAAGGTTCCTACCGATATTTTCAGCGATGAAGGTGCACAGGGATTCAATCCGTCGGACTATCAGATACAACTAACACGACGCGTTCGAGGCCTCCCGTTGTGGTTCTCATTGGCGCCACCACGGCACGGATCGGTACGAAAAGCCATCGAACGCAGGATCGAACTAGCTCGAATCGCAGGGCGATTGATCACTGAAGCCGAACATACAGAGCTGGTTCGTGAACCTAGCCTGTCCTGCGTTCTGTAATGTCGAAAGGATGGCAGCGGAAGACTACCGCGTGGACCTACAAGAATCACAAGTCAGGATTCAGCTGGTCGCTCCCACTAAATGGAGAAACCCGGAAGGTCCTGAAACTGTATCGCGATTTTGTTTCGTAAATCCCGACACTACCGAACAAGAGATCACTGACATTCTGGCCACGCGATGGCCTAATCGATCTCTTTCTCCGAATTTGCCGAAACCGATCAGTCGGCGAAACTGATTCCGCCAGCCGATTGCGTCCCTTCGCCCCTAAACCCCGTTACAGGCACTTTTGCAACAATGTATCTCAGTCACCTTTCTAAAGTGATATCCCATTGCAGCGAGGGCGACCCCGTTGCCGAGACTCCGCGGTAATGCCTAATGACGCTGAATAAATACTTCCAGAATCTTAGTCGTTCCCGGTCCCGTACGCCGAGCCTCAACACGATTTTGATGAAGGATCTGAGAACGCCGATGACGCTGACTCGCTGCAATGCTGCCGCATCGTTTCTTACGCGTGATAGGCAGTCCAGTGCGCGCTGATAGAATTCCTCCGAACTGTAAATGGTCCTTAAAATAGCTTTGTATCCTTCGACTAGGCGTTGCCGATCCATTTTTGGAACAAAGTTTAATGAACAATCAGTGTTATTCCCGCTGCTTTGGTGAACGAGTCTGCCTTCACGCTCCAAACGCTTCCAAAGCTGTCGGGAAGACAGTTAAGAGCCCGACCATCGCAAGCGGAATTGCACTGTCACGGATAAAGTTGATCTGTCGCTCCGAAAATATCGTCCAGGTCGTTATCGAATCCGACAATAAAACCCGCCATGACCTCGATACCATGGTTGGATCTTTCGCACTGATTCAAGGAGATCGCGTTTTGTGTTCTGGAGATTTGTTGGCTTCTTTCAGACTTGCGGCGGGCGTCTCAATACCGAGAAAGACACGGTGAAAAACCGGCGGATTGCATCATCTCGAGTAAAACATCGTCTTCGGCGAGGATTTACGCTTGCTTCCGTCAAAAGGAAAATGGAAAATTATTTCGCTCGGACCATGCACATAGATCCGGCAGAAATTTCTAACCTCACGTTTGTTGCCGATAAAATTGTCGTCAACGGATAAA
>JADJBB010000014.1 GCA_016703965.1 Acidobacteriota bacterium | reverse complement strand
AATTTTGTACAGCCGCCCGTTCAATAATCGGAGCCGCCGAGGGAATCTCGTCAACTTCGACTTCCACGGATCCGGAATCAACTCTAATGACTGTGCCTAAATAGGTAACGTCCCTCTTCATTTTATTAATTAACTTGTCGGCTCCACTTTTCCTGAATTTGCGACGAGAAAATCCACAAGCAAATTAAAATCGCCAAGTTTCAGAGTCGCCTTCGCTTCATCCCAATACCAATCATGCTTTTCAGTAGGACTCACAGTCGCCTTATCAAATTTCCAATCCTCCAACGTTCCGTTTACAATTGCCTTCTTTGGTCCGGAACACACTCATGTTCATATGCGACGAGCCCAGCAACTTATCTAGACGTTCCACTTCAGCATCTTGATAACAAAAGGCGATACAGTACAGCCGATTGTTTTGCCGAGGACAATTGAAAATTATTTCATTAATATGTTGGTCCGAAAAATGAATATCCCGAAAAGATAAATAGTAGTTCACCGTCCAGAAGATAGTTCTTGAGGCGATCAAAATAGGCAATGAATGGCTGCTTCCTTGAGGAATCATACTTATCTTTAGATGGATATATGACCAATTCGTTATCTGGAATGCAGGACTTGTCGAATTTTCCGACCCTGATAATTCGGTGGGAGTTGTCAGCCGAATCGACTTTCCAGAACCAACAGGAACCGTGAATCTTCCAGAGTCTTATCCAATTAGTCGTCAGGTCGTTTCGGCTTACGAATTTATCGACACTTTCTTGTAAAAAGAACGGTTCGAAAGCTCCAACGAATCCGTCGAAATATGGAATATGGCAGGCTTCTAAAGACTTTTCAATAATTAGGTCATAGTTTGTGGTGAAGACCTCCTTGGAATATTCGCGATTCATGTTGTTAAGCCATGAAAGAACTTCTTTGTGGTCTTAATATCAGCTTTCTCTTCGCTCGAATTAATAATAGAGTAGATTAAGTTACATACCTCTTTATCCAACTCCTTGGCCGATTCGCCGCACACCGCAAGGAAATGTTTGGTTTTGGTCGCTTGTGATCTCCCTAACGCGTCTGATTTGATTGAGAATATCTTCAATGTTGACTTTGTGGTCGGTAATTGTCGTAACCAGATCATCTTTAATGATTTTGAAGTTCTTTAGCCCTTCGTCTTTCAGTTGTTTTTCAACCTCATTCGTGAGCATCTCTATATTGGGAATATTTAGAGCACATGAGGTTCCCGCTCCAAAGAAAAACCCAATGTTCTTCGCGTAGGCCAGCTGCGTTTTGAGTTCCCGTATTTCTTTTACTACGTCCATATCTTTTTTTTATGTTTTCACGAAGCTACATCCTCAACGCCGGACGCTATTTCACCAATTCCATTAGTTTACCGTAGCTATCAACAACATCGTATTTCACTTGAGCCGAAGTAATTTTCGCGAAGAACTTCCGAGCATTCGATCTTGGATTGTTCGATTTTTCGCAAATCCATTGACGAAAGTGATCCTTTCGTTTCGGCGACGAAGTAAACATGTTTTACGAGTCCCTCTTTGAAAGAAATGGCCCAGTCAGGTTGTAATCGCCAACGGGTGTCGGGATCGAGAATCCTTTTTGGCAGCTTGGCATAAACGACAACTTCTTCACTTGTGTCAAGATCCGTCACAAATGCCCTCTCAATTTTTGAGTCAGTGAAGACGTAATCATAGACATGCCGCTTTAGCTTGTCTCCGGCTTGGCTAAAATTCTGCTTTGCCTTGTCTGAGTGAAGATATCGGTGTCGTACTTTTCGACAACCGGATCATAAGCAAGATGTTCGACGATCACGGTCGCCTTTTGCTCGTTTATGAAGGTTGAGGCTTTAGAAATAAAATCTTCGGGATTCGTTTTGTATTGCTGGAAAACTGCGTTATTTACGCCCCCAAGAATGTCTGCAACGGTTTTGCGCGTGAGTTGTGTTCCTTCAGCGACCTTGCCGATCAGATCATATTTTACGGACGACTGGATCGATGCCGCTACGCTTTCGGTGGCGGTTTCGTCGAGGGTAAAAGCTTCGCCCTGTTGGAGTTCATCGTAGGACGCCGTCTCAGTTTGTTGACCGCGTTGAACTGTATATTGAAGCGGCGTAACCCGCAGCTCTGAGTTGAGGGTGGCGATACATTTACCCACCAACTCCGAAGATTCAAAATGCACAGTGTAAGCGGCCTTCTGGTTAATCCGGCTCCAAAGCTCTTTGAATTCCTTCTTGTCAAAGTTGGCGTTTAGCGGATTCACCTGTGTTTTGCGACCGTCGTCGATTCCGGGCATTTGGGCATCGCTAAACACGGTGTCGATAAGTGCGAAAACTTGGTCTCCATGGGCGGTCAACACCGCTGGCAAAGGAGCCAGCGTTTCGTCCTTTTTATCATTGTGGTACTTCTCGGTAATGTGTTGATCGACATCCACGTAGCCGTTTTGAATTAGATAAAACTCCATGTGCCCGGCCATTTCAGGGGTAACGGTAATGTCTCCGGCAGGCGTGGTTAGAACCTTGTTTTTAAAATATTCTCGGTTGGCGATTCGGGGCCGACTCGACAGAGATTCACTAATGTCGCGTTGCAGTGCAGTAACAAAATCGGTGTAGCTCTCGCTCGTCACAACAGTCAGGAGATTGATGTCATGCACGGTTGCGGGATTATCCATGCGGTCACCGGCTTGATTGACCGATATTCGCATACCGCGACCCACTTCCTGGCGTCGAGAGATCGTATTGTCGCTGTGCTTTAGCGTACAGATAACAAAGACATTCGGGTTGTCCCAGCCTTCGCGAAGAGCTGAGTGCGAAAAGATAAATCGCACTGGTTCGTCAAAGGAAAGGAGCCTTTCCTTGTCTTTAAGTATCAGATCGTAAGCGTCAACATCGTCGGTTTGCCCCGCGGTTTCGCCACGGGCCGCAACCGTGGGATCGACAAGTCGTTTACTTTTCTTGTCGATTGAAAAATAGCCGTTATGCGTTCTTTCGGGTTGAATACCATCTAGATACTTTGTATATGGATCATCGATTAGTAGCCGATTCTCGCTCAACAGGTTCTTGTATTCTTCCTCGAACATTTGTGCGTACTCGCCGGCGCTTTCTCCAGTTTCGTCATATCGCCGATATTTCGCCACCGTATCGATAAAGAAAAGCGAAAGCACCTTAATACCCTGATGGAAAAGCATTCGCTCTTTTTCGAAATGAGATTTAATCGCTTCGCGAATCTGGATTCGGCAATACTTCCTCATTCTGGTCGTTTACGACCTCGCCAGCACTTATTTCCTCACCATTGGTAAAGCTAATCGTATTTGTCCGTGCGTCGATCTCGGAAACGACAAAGCCCTTGTATTGATCTAGCCCTTGCGATAGATCAAAGAGGTTATCGCGCTTATTCAGTTTACGAGTGATTCTCTTAATGCCGTTTCCTTGCTTTATCTCAAATTCAACCGATGCAACGGGCGGCTTATCAGCAGATATTTGTATGCCTTCGAGGTAAAGATAGGCGTTCGTTCCTGTCAGGCCTCTAACTGAGATTCCGCGAACCGCGATCTTTTTGACAAGTTTTTGATTGTAGGCATCAAGCGCGTCTAGGCGATGAATCTTGTTGTATTCCTTTTGTGGGTTGCCGAATAGCGAAGGATCATCAGCGGATTAAATTCGCTTAGTGATCCCATAGTTGCATCGCCGCCCATCTTCTGAGGTTCATCGAGTATCAAAATTGGCCGGTTGCTTTTAATAACGTCGATCGGCTTACGCGACTGAAAATCATCTAGCTCTTCATATATACGACGGGCATCTTGTCCACGAGCGTTAAATGCTTGGACATTGATTATCATTACGTTGATGCCGGCGTCCGATGAATAGCTCTCCAAATTGTGAAGCTGTTTTGAGTTATAGACGAAAAACCGCACACGTTTGCCATAGTCTTCCAAGAAATGGTCGGCGGTGATTTCAAAAGACTTATGAACTCCCTCTCGGATTGCGATGCTCGGCACAACAACGATGAATTTGCTCCAACCGTATTGCCGGTTTAGCTCAAACATCGACTTGATGTAGCAGTAGGTTTTGCCGGTTCCGGTCTCCATCTCGACATCAAGGTTGATCGGACAACCTGTTCGAGTATCACCGACAACCGCCGACGAAATAGGCAGGTTTTGGTGACGCTGAACCGCCTGAATGTTTTCCAGTAGCTGAGACGACGTTAGACGAACATCTTCGTTTTTGAAACCCGCAACCTCGAGAGAACTCAAAAGCGTTGCGACCCCTTCGCGGCCCGGATCGACACGATACTTTACGCCAGCACTAGCAGGCTGCCCTTTGAAGCAATCCACGACCGCGTTGACGGCCTCAGTCTGATATTCCTGTTTTTTGAATTTCAGCTTCATTTATATGGACTTGACCTCAGTTGTGGGTGATATCAGTTTGAAAATCTGTTCGACGTTTATCTTGGCCGCGTCGGACGCGAAACCGGAATCGCGGAAGACGACGCGGAGAGGTTTGCGGTTTGCCAGCTGCTTTACAAAATCCTCGTCAATGCCTGTGTCGAAGCATGCTACAAGGGCGTTGTTGTCCACAAAGAAGACGGTTCTGTCAGATACAGTTTCCTTGCTGATCTGCAACGCGATGTCAACTCCCCAGTCGAGAAGAACTTGGAACAACAGGTCTTCTGATGTGCGGTCTTCCTTTATGTTACCAACTTGGTCGAGAAGGTTCCGCTGTTCCGCTGTCGGGCGAGTAATAGACATCCTTCATATTGGATGTATCGACCTTTAGCACGCGAAAGCCGATGTCGAGATCCGCACCCATCAGCCCGGCCTCTTCTTTGATTTTTTTGCCCGCACGACGGATGCGTTCTTTGCCGATCTCAGCGATTGTTTTGTATCCGGCCTTCAAAGGCGCTTCGGTTCTTCAGGGACACCTCTGGCAGTTGAACCATGATGAATTTCCGATTCCCGCCGTCGTCTGCGTTGGTTGCAATGCCGCGTGAGCGGTTCGACGAACCCGAGAAGAAATCAAAATTACCTGATCTCCGCCGTGGTAAATAACTCGTCAATTGCCGTAAATCAAGCCAGTTCTTGTGGGCTTTCGATAACTTCGAATATCTTTTCTTTCAACCGAATAGTTCCGAAATCTCTGAAAAAACACTCTTCATGACCGTCCTTCGGCGTCGAAAAGATAGCTGATAATTCGAGGCACCGTCCTTTATCGGCCTAAAGACCATTCCCCGTTTCCAAATTCTTTCCAAGGGCTGTCCTCCGTGGAAACGCCATCCAATCGTCATCAAAACGGTTTTCCTGTTACTGGAGCAGTTTATCGCCCCGCTACGGCCATCCGCTGGCCAGTTATGTTCCCGTCGTTTAAATGGGCTTATGTGGTCCCACCTTAGAATCCCGCCCGGTTTTTCGCATCGGGAATAGCTTCTAGAAGTCCTCGCCATTCTCGTTGAATTTGGATTCCTTATACTTAGCCTGCAAATTGGCGAAAAGTTCTTCGCTTCTTCAAACCCCGGCTTTGCCGCAATATTCTTTTTGTCGCGGAGCAATTGTTTGACTTTGAGTCATCGAAATTTCGTGACCAACCGAGAAGATTTTCGCGTCATTTTTCCGATTTTCGATCCCAAACCAGGAAGCAATTTCATTTCATTTCCGAATATCTCATCGCAGTGCTTCCTTGGCTCTAAATCAGCGTCATCAATCGACAACCACGAAGCCGTCGTCTCGCAGAAAATTTCTGGCCAGTCTTCAATCGGGCGTACATCATCGAAAGCCAATCCGAATGAAATCTACCATTCGTTTCAGTATTTGCAACCAACCTATTTCCTTCTTCATCGTTTTGCATGGACCGCTCAAAATAAGCATCCTGATCCTCCGCAAAATCGTCCTCGTATATAAAATCGTTTCCGGTGTTATACGGCGGGTCGATGTAGATCATCTTGACCTTGCCGAGATATGTTTCCTGGAGCAGTTTGAGGGCGTCGAGATTGTCGCCCTCGATGTAGAGGTTTTTTGTAGTGTCGAAATCGACCGATTCCTCGCGACAGGGTCGAAGTGTTCGGGGGATCGGTGCATTTGCCGTCAACAACGCTTCGCGTTTGCCCGGCCAGTCCAGATGATACCGCTCGTGCGGCCCTTCTACGATGGAGCCTGAAAGCTCCTGACGAAGCTGGTCAAAATCTATAGCCCGATTTAGATTCCCGTTATCGTCTTTTGATTCTGTAACGCAATTTGGGAAAAGCTCCGCGAGACGGCGATATTCTCGTCGGTAAAATCCGGAGTTAGCATTTTTAACTTTTCCATAAGTCAGGTCGTCAACAGGTGATTGTATATCTCGACCATCGCAAGCGTATCGCGATGGCAGTAAGTCTCAAGGTCCCGAAAGGTTTTGTCTCGCTCTTCCTGCGTTCCGCGACCGGTCGCCGCGTGATACCACTTAATAGAGGCCGTCAGGCCATCAGCAATATCCATTCCTTCGTACGAAAGGTCTGTAATCACGGGAAGCACCTTTTTTATCGAGTCCCGACCGCGAAAGCGAGGGTGCGCATATATAGACGTCGCGAGAATACCTTTCGAAGGTCGTAAACATTCTCATTAAGCTTTTCTAGAAACGGAGCATAGTCGGGAAACATCTCACCCATTTCTGTATTGCGTGTTTTTTCAAAGCCTTCGCTCCAAATAATAATGGTGCCAGTTCGTCCATTAAGATCTTCGTGAAGACGCTCGACAATCTCCTCTGTAGGATGGCGCCCATCATTTCTCGATAGATGATATGAATGCCTTGTTTCGGCTCCCGGCTCATCGATTGTGTGGAGGGAATACTGAAACACCATTTGCTGGTAAGGTCGAGTGCTCTTAAACTTCGGCACCGCGGGATTGAAGCTCTCGTAGTCAAGAAAATTTAACGGAAACGTGAGACCGTCGATCTCGCCTTTGATAGTTTCCTTATCGATATATGGCTGTCCGGAACGCTCGACTGCAACTATCGCCGCCTCACGATCGGTCAAGGCAAAGTCAGTTGGTATGTCAGTGAGATTTAATATGCTATCTGTTAGGAGTGTGTTAAGTTTCTTCGAACCAGCATTGAAGAGATTGGAGACGTTGTATTCGGGAATGTCTGGATAATGCCTCAAAATGAACCGGCAACCTAGCTTATTGGCTTTGCAGTATCCGATGAGACTCGCGGCTGGCTCTGTTTCGTCCAAGGCTGCGGTAGCGATCTCGATCTGCTGCTCTATGGAGCCTTTATTCTGGCTTACGAACTCAGTCTCGTCGGAGCTAGTTAATAGGCTTTGAACATCCAACTCACCATTGAATACATATGAGTTGTCGAGAAAAATAAGGTGACCTTTTCTGAGGTTAAAACCAGCCTTTTCAGCCACAATGCACTGGAAAGTCAGATCTATCTGATACTCTTCTTTGGCCTTTGTCCCAGACTTGACCTCATATATCTCAATCTCCTCGGTAACTTTATCGGTAAGTACGATGTCGGCCTTGGCGTATAAGGTGTCGGTCTGAAATTCCGTACCAAAGTCGACGGTAACATCATTGCGGTCTTTGAAGCCGGCCAGAGTCGTAGCTAAACCCTCAACCTCATAACCAGCTTCCCGGCGGAGTTGATAATCGAGCGACGGCTCACTTTTCTCCTCAGGAAAATGGTGGTCAAGCCAGTACTCATTCTTGCAAGTCAGGAATCTCTGAAAATCAGATTTAGTCAGCATATCGTTCCAGTTTGTCTATAGCCGTTCGAAGTTCTCGCAGGATGCTATTTAACTCGACCTTGCGATTGAACTGCTTTTCCTTCTGCATTCGAGCTTCTATCTTCGCAGCCTCATTTTCTTTACTCCGAATTTCAGAAAGCCGTTGCACCTGTGCCCTTATATCCTCGCCAGCCTTTCTCGAAACCGGCATCAACCGACGAAGCATCTGTTCGTATAAAAGGCTGAGATCCAGAGCGACGGGTAAAACCTCTCGTCGAGCACTTTCCTTTTGCCAACCGCTTTCAAAATAAATGTCCGTAACCCATTTATTCGAGTCACCCTCGCTTGGACGTTTGAAAGCAGCCTTTGTTTTAATCTGCCCCTCAAAAATTAGCTCATAGACGATCGGGAATGGTATTGCCGTATCGATGCAACGTAAGACCTCTTCCCGAACCTCCGGGGTTCTTAGCGTAATCGAGAAAATCTCGATCTCGGGAACATCCTTTTTTGCTCGGAGATTGACCGTTTCGGGCGACAGCTTGTATTGCCAGACTATCTTGTCTATCTGCTTTACAAATTTATCACGCAACGCCGCTGAAGGCCGTGCGTGTTCGTAGATTTTACTCTTCGGGACAATGCGTCCGAATTCTGATTGTTGGGGATATGAGAATAACATCGCATCATCCTTCCTTTTGAACGACGACAAACGCGATAAGTTCAAAATCGTCAAGACCAGAAGCGGTTTCGACGAGAGCCGTCGTTTTCCCTACACTGAACAAGCTATCGAGATCGCTATCTTCTTTTATATCGATGATGGAGTTGATGGCCTTGCCCAGCAACTCGGAATATGGCTCCATATTGCGCCCATCGTCGGTTGCCTGATTGAATATCTTACAAACGTCCGCAATCGGTTCCTTTTTGCCTGAGCACGCATTGCGAACCATATCGAGAAGGCGTTTAACTTCCGTGTGGTCGGTTATCACTTCGCCATCGTTTCCGACATAGACCAGATAATACGGATGCAGGCGATTATGAAGGGCCACCCGAACACCCTGATTTCGATTGCGAAGAGCGAAAATGACACCGGGGTTTAATCCGTTTTCATTTGGCGGAACGACCGCATGCAGTCCATTTGGCAAACCGCCAAGGTCGGTGTTGACCTTGACGTAATTCAGCAAATCCATGCGGAAATCATTCAGGCCAAGATCTGTAATGGAAACCCCAGTTTTGAGATCCTCCATTTCGATGACCTCTTCCTGAAGTCGCCGAAGCTGTTCCTTTCGATACGAAAGATCATTTGCTTTGGCGCTCAACGGATTGTCGTCACCGGTTGCCGTCACGTCCGCAATGACCATCCGGTTTTCAACCCGCTCTTTGAGGTTGATATATTCATCCAGCGTAATATCAGGCCAGTAATTTACCAGCTGGATACTCTCATTCTGCGAACCGATACGGTCAATGCGCCCGAAGCGCTGAATGATCCGCACCGGGTTCCAATGTATGTCGTAATTGATTAGGTAATCGCAGTCCTGAAGATTTTGCCCCTCCGAAATACAATCAGTGCCGATGAGAAAATCAATCTCTCGCGGTTCACCGGGTAAGACAGCGGCTTTCTCTTTTGATCGCGGAGAAAAGAGCGTCAGGATTGACTGGAAATCATAATGTTTTTCGAGCGTGGATTTTGGGCTATCGCCGCCAGTAACCTTTGCGGTGTGTAGGCCGTGCTTTACGAGAAAATGACTCGCAATATGCTCGTATAGATAATTTGCCGTATCCGCAAAGGCGGTAAAAAGCAGAACCTTTTTGTTTCCCGGATTGATCGGCGAGGTAAGTTTACTCTCAAGTTCGACTTTCAGATGCTGGAGTTTTGAATCGTCAGCGGGCGAGACTTTCCATTTCCTCGATCAGATATTCGATTACGTCGAGGTCCGCTTTTAGGTCATGCTCCCAACGCGGAAGATCCATATCGGAAAGACTGATTTGCACTTTGCCGCCGATCTGCATTTCTTCGTCGTACGGGTCCGGGAAATCGTCATCTTCGGGTTCGGCATCTTCGTAAGCCAGCGAGACATCAGTGATGTTCAAGTCTTTGCCGCCTTGTTGAAAGGCCTCGATTTGACCAAGCGTCCGAAGATGGTTGGCTTTTAACTTTTTCAAAGTCAAACGAAAAGCCTCGACCGAGCTTTCGAGCCGTTTTAGCAGATTGATGGTCATCAGGGCCTGAAGGCTCTTTTCCCGATCGGCTTGTCTAAATTTGCTCTTTCCCTCGTGGACTTCGGTGTCGTACATCGCCTCGTATTTGGCGAGTCGACTATCGAGAATGTAAAGAATCGGAGCATACACCGCGAGTTTCATCAGGGTAAGCTGACCAAATATTTCGTTGAAACCGATCACATCATCCCGACTGGTTAAAGGACAGTGATGTGAGATGGGATGACGGCGTTCGGGAAAGTTGCCGATGTCGCTGGTATCGTAATATTTCTCAATGTGCTTACGCGACCGGGCGATGGTTACGCTGTCGAGCAGTTCAAAAAAATCGAAATCCAGTGATTTCATTATCGCCTCAGGGTTCGTTCCTCAGGCGGAAGTTTTGACCAGACGTTGAACGCCGACTGGGCACGGCGAAATATTTCTTCGACACTCCGTTCCGTTTTCAGATTTCGGCTAAGGTTCTCGGATTCGCCTTCGTAAGCCAAAGCAAGCTGATTACGCAGGTCAGCAAACCTATTATTCACCGGGGTCGCCGACAGCATGAGAACCTTGGTCTTGACACCCTGTTTGATAACCGAGTTCATCAATTTTTGGTACCGAGTTTCTCGCTCCTTAAATGCTTCGTTTGTCCGAAAATTGTGCGACTCATCAATGACGACTAGATCGTAGTTTCCCCAATTGATCTTGTTTAACGGCAAGCCCAGCGAATAGCCGCTAGTACGTTGTAAATCCGTATGGCAAAGCACATCGTAATTGAACCGATCTTTGGCAAAAATGTTGGTCGTTAAATTGCCTTTATAATTCGTCCAGTTTTCCGCGAGTTTTTTTGGGCATAGAACCAATACGGATCGATTGCGAAGCTCGTAGTATTTGACAACAGCGAGGGCCGAGAACGTTTTACCAAGGCCAACGCTGTCTGCCAAGATACAGCCGCTAAAGGTTTCGAGCTTGTTTATGATCCCGGTCGCCGCATCTTTTTGGAAATTAAATAACTTGTTCCAAACCAAGCTGTCCTGATAACCCGTCAGATCGTTTGGCAAAACATCTTCGTTCAAATCTTCAAGAAACTCATTGAAGATATTAAAAAGCATCAGGAAATAGATTCGTTCCGGCGAGTTTTCCTTATAGACCGAGGCGATATGTTCGCGAAGTCTAGAGGTGACGTCTTCGAGTTTGTCCGTGTCGTTCCATATCTGGTCAAAGAGATTCAGATAGGTATTCGTGTACAAAGACTCATCAAATTTATTCACGATGTTCGATACCGCGTTACCTTGCTCGTAACCGAGATCGACCGCCGGAATCCGTGAAATGGCATATAAACAGCTTCAGATTCGCCGTCTACGACACACGCGAACTGCTGCATTGCGGCTTTGCTGCGATTTGACCGAAATTTAGCTTTTCGACACATCCAATCAGCGCATTCTTTGGCAATCGCCCGCTGAGTTAGTTTGTTTTTAAGAAGAATTTCAAACTCGCTGCCATAGAAGTCGCGTTCTCGTTCAAGTTTAGGAATGTGAAATTCTCGTCGCTCTTTTCTGATCTTGTCAGTGACCTCATCAGGAACAAAAGTTGGGGACGTAAAGACAAATTCCACCGATTCAACTCTTTCAAGTTCCTTTCTTAACGCTTCAAAGGCGTATATCGAGAAGCACGACGCCGCAATTTTCAACTTTGATCTCGGTTTGATCGTTTGCCTGAGGTTTTCACCGAGAAGTTGATTAATATTATCAATAATTTCCATGTGCGAGTTTTTTGAATGACGATTTAGGCGATCCGAGTTTATTTGCTATAGTAATGCAAACAAACAAGTTAAACAACGGAAGATGTCGCTAGGTGTTGTGCCTAGATGTTCCAATACCGAGCAGGTCGTTGTCCGAAGGTCAGAAATCTTTCAAAAAGATGGGAGGCGTCTGGAGTGAACTATCGGAAACAATTAGAAACAACCAGAAACTAGACGATGCCCAGTGGAAGGGTTGATGAACGCCTGATGATTTATTCTGTGTCACCGAAACGGCCGCTTTCTGATGCGCCTGAGCGCTTGAGTGTCCGCTGAGATACTCTGAATAAAATGCCGTAGCAATCAATTGCGTTGACTTATCACTTGAGGTCCACTGCGACAAGATTACCGACGAAGTCTCCGTGCCCAAAATTGCCCCAGAATACCGGTCAACTCTTCGCCGGTAATGGTTTTGCCTGCGTCACACCGTTAGCGATAGTCGCCTAGAAGAAAGAAAGCCGCCCAGAAATAAGGCTCGTGCGATCCAGCTGATTTGTTTTGGATCATTGATAAAGATGCAGCCTGTAAAGCCTTCGCTGTCGAACTCCCCTCACGATAATGCTCGTAGAATTTCTGGGTAAACAGCTCAGTTGACCGGTCATTCGCCTCCCACTGTGCGGATATCACCGACGAACTTCCTGACCCCAGGAGCGCCCATGCGATACTTACGAGTCCTTCACCATTAAGCACATTGCTCGTTTCGCACGAGGCGAGAAACGTGAGGTTCTGCTTTTTGAGACGAATGCTTAGAAGGTCTTGCACGGTGATACGCCCCGGATCCTTGCCGTTCGCCTTAAACGCCAAAAAAGACTCCAGCGGTTCATCCGGGTTGAGTTGTGCGTGCATCGAGAAGTGTAAAATGTCGGAGTCACCGGCAGAGCCAAGGAACTGCATTCGTGTCGCACCAATAAAAGGCTTCGATCCAAAAATGCCTGCGATTTTTGCAGCTTCGCGATTAACGTACGCCAAATAACGGTCTTGAAATGAATCATTAGCAAAAACCTGAACGGTTTTTCGGATTGGAGCCGGCTGCCGGAGTTCGTTCAGAAGCATTGATACAGACGGAGAGTAGGTTACGGTTCGATCTTCGATCAGATAAGATTCACCATCAGGGCTTAATGCATGGAACGGAATCTTCCACAAGCCTTTGTCCGGTACGATCACGATATGGTTCGCCTTCAGCGACAATGGAGCAAGTAGCTTGTCATAGATTTCTTTTCCGTCGTTCTTGAAGAAGATCCTATCGCGAATCTTTGTTCGGATGGATTGTGCAATCAGACCAGCCTCCCTCTCTGAAAGCGACAATTCGACCGAGCGGACTGGTTTTCGGTCCTCGATTACATACGCTCGCAACTGGCCACCGGGATTGAAAAAGTATGAGACAATCGCGGTGTCATGAAGTAGATTTTTATTGTTGAGCAAATCCCGATCGACTTTTCGTTTAGTTTCGGTTTGAGGTAAAGAGAGAGCTACGGATTTCTCAATACCCGCCAATTCCTCGCGCGCGTTCCCGCCATCAACTAATTGAGTTGAGAGATTCTCCACAAGTTTGCGGGTCTCGATATCTAGATCGGCTTTACGCCGAAGGGCCGAATTCTCGATGCGATCACGAAGTACACGAGCCTTTGAGTAATCGGCAAGTTCTAAAGCGGCAGTTGCGTTGTTTCCGCTATCTTCAATTTCTGCCATCAACCTGTAAACGGAATGGTACGTCTCCAGCATCGACAACGACAACAGGGTGTCTTCTGTCGGTCGATCACTTTCGATGATCGCTGCTGAGCGCCTTGCGTACTCAATGGCCAATTGCTGTTCCTTTAATTGCCAGTATCCCTTGGCCAGACTAAAATATACGCCCGGCAGATCCTCACGAAAGTTACCTTCCTCAGTGATCTTCTCTAGGACCTTCATTTGCTTGATCAATCCGGCCCAGTCTTTTCTTCTTTCGGCGAGGATTGCCTTCCAGTGCGGAACGATATACTCGGAATGAGCCTTCAGCGATTCGAGTTCCTTGAAACATTGCTCGGACACCTCAGTTCGTCCTTGTAGGCCGGCGATAACCGCTTTTCCCAGGATCGATTCAAATTGAAATCTCTTTTTCCGATCGACGCGGTCAAGTGTAATGAGATGTTTCTCGGCGCTCTTTAGGTCACCGTCGTATAGGGAAGTGAGTATAAGCGGAGTGAGAAATAGAGAGCTCTGATATTCGTCGTTCGCTGCTAAGGCAAGTCTCAGGCCCGTTTCACGCATTTGCTTTGCTCTTCGCGCCTGAGCCGCCGCACTTAGAAGCCCTCCGAACTCGTAGAGTGCGAGGCGGTGACGGAATTTGAATTCGGTTTTCTCGCTGATCTTGACCAGTCTTTCTCCGTACTCTATCGCTCTTGCATAATTGAATTTGGATGCCCACGCGAGGCTTAGATGTCCAAGGACATCGAGGTGCGCGGATATAGGAAGGCCGTTAGCCAGTTTCTCGGCTTTTTCAAGCCAGATGATCGCAGCCACGTCGTACCCGGACGAGTACATTATCCGGCCGATGGCGAGATGATATTCGACCTTGATTTGCGGATCTGAAGGAGCAGCTACGATCGCGCTGCGGGCGGACTTTATCGCAGATGGAAAGTCCCGCTGGGTACGGAAATGCGTGGCCCTAGCCAGATACGCTGCCGCAATTCTTCGAGGCTGTCTTGAGATTTCAGCGTCTGCCAAGGCTTCTTCGAGAACCGTCGCCGCCACTTCATACCTCTCCAGCCGCATCAGGGCCAGAGCATAAAAAACGTTAATTTCGGAAGAGGTGGCCACTGCTCCGGTCTTGCGTGCTTTCAGAAGAGCTTCAGGGGCTTGGCTCACAACCTCGTCGAATTGTCCGTTGTTGAAGAAAATTCGTAAAGGCGAAAGGGCATTTGATTGACCTTGGATTCCAACGGCCGCAAGAAGTAAAAGTAGCAAGCCGGTGAATATTGACCGGCTTGCTAATGCTAATCCAATTAAACACCCTTTCGAAAAGCTCTGGTTCATTTAGTTATCTCGAGGGCGGCAGTCACCGTTGCCGTTATCACCGCCCTCAGTATTCGGACGACAGTTTTGGCATATTCGGAAGGGGCAGCTTTCACCGCCGAATGCCGATAGGACCTGTTCCAAGACGAACGTGAGGACTCCCGGAGCGGCCCCAGCAGTACCCGCTATAAGCGGTCCCGTCGCAAAGATGTTGCCGACCAGACATATCGAAAGCACCAGCATTAAGCCAAGTGATTTTATTTTCTTCATTTGTTTTCTCCTTTTTTGTTTAGTTGTTGCCTCAAAAACTCATACATCGCTGTAGTTACATAACGACCGGCCACGCCGTGTCCTGCTTCTTTTGCATATATGAACCAAACTTCGTTCCCCTTTTTCTGTAGTTGGGACTTGAGGTCGAGAACGTTTTTCTCGGGATTTCTTGAATCCAGCTTTCCCCTAGTCATAAATAACGGAGCACTGCTCCAACGATCTACGTTGTTTAATGGAGAAAGATCGTCAAGTTCTTTCATTAGTTTGTCGTCTTTCGGATCGCCGTATTCGTTGATCGAGAAGTCGTCAATAGA
>JADJBB010000013.1 GCA_016703965.1 Acidobacteriota bacterium | reverse complement strand
AAGCAGATACAACTGTAACTTTGGAGACTTTGTAGAAACGACCTATCGAAAATATGTAGAGCAAAAACAACGTCAATAAAGGGGCGAAGAATCTCTTTACATAAAACTCCTTTGAAACACCTAAAGGATCAACCTTGCATGCCACCATTACACCCCAAGATTGTCGCGATTGCAGGAATAAACTTCAGTACGGAAAAAACCAGCGAAAAAAGAAAAGTTCGATATCTCCTTCCTCAATTAATAGGATTATGTCGACTTTGTCGAAAATCTTCAGTCTCGCTTGCGAAGAGGACGTTCTTGATCGCAATCCAATGCAATATGTGAAGGCCTTACCAGAACCACCGCCAAGGAAGCGTCTACTTACGGCCGATCAAAAGAAAGCACTTTGGAAGGAACTTGAATCCGATCATCTACTCTACAGGCTTGTCCAATTGGCGTTAACATGCCGTTGCTCAAGGCCAACTATTGGCTTTGAACGAGGAGGTGATTGATTTTGAGAACCAAAGGGTTTGGGTAATTGGTTCGAAGGGACGCCCTCCGCGATCCGTTCCGATCAATGCAACTGCGGCATCGGTATTACGCGATCTAATTGCCGACAAACAATTACCATTTCCAATTGTCGATTTCCGGGAAACGCTGGCATCCGGTTCTGATAAGAGACAAAGATCAAACAAGCCAGATGGAACTCGTGAAGAGAACTATCATTTTCACGATCTCAGAACCTACTTCGCTAGTGAATTGATTCGGAGAAATACAAATCCGCTGATAGTACAAAATCTTTTTGCGCATTCGGATATGAGCATCACAAATATATACGCGGAAACCGACGCGGAACTCATGCTTGAGGCAGTCAAGCGACTTGACGAAGGGGACGGAGAGGCATTGACTCATAACCAGTGAATGCATAGGAGTTTCTAAATACATCGGGATAATAATGTTGCTAAGCCGGCCGCAATGATTACAAGTTCGATTTCCACTTCTTATGCTTAGTCACCTATTTCAATCCACTTGTATCGATTGTGGCGGCTACCTTTGTCGTAACTACGGAGGTTGCTTTTCCATCAAAATGGATATCTAATTTGTATCATCGAATGCGGCGGAATTCTACCTTCTAAGACTCAAGTTTCCTGAGCAACATTTCGAACTTCCGATTGCTTCCGCAAACGCCCTTCTCGTTGGTTTCGGAAGTCTCGACGGCGTGACGGAAGCTTTCGGTGGTTCGGCGTCGATCAATCGCTCGATCTTCGCATCGTAAGCCCAAGGCTCTTCCGGTGTAATCCACGTACTCGAAAATGGCAGTCTTGTTCTGCGGTGCAATGGATAAGGTGAACACTTTCGTCGCTCGTCGCCTGTATTTTTCGATCCGGGCGACTTCTTTCGAACGGCGAATTAGTTCGGTGGAAGGAACTCCTATCGCCGCAGTTCCAACGATGACAACATCCGCAACAGCGAGGGCCTGCCGCCGGATGTTTCCCCAGTTAAGCTCTGACGATCTGATCTCCCGCAGAAGTTGGCTGATCGCACGCAGTACCTCACTTGGTAAACCGAGCAGATCGAATCCAACCTTCCGGGAGTGATCGTCACCGGTGGCACGAAGCAGAGCTAGGATCTCCCCAATCTCGGGCGGTACATCCAATGCAATTTTAGGTTCGTCTGCGGTCAGGCCACGTCTGAAGATCATTAGATCATCGAACACGGCTGAGAATCCGCCAATCGAAATGGCGTTGAAATCCGGTGCCGTGCTTCTCCCAGAAATACGGACGGGCGAATCGTGTGTCGAGATAGGCTCCAAGGAAATCCAGCTCATCTACCAGAATGCTTACATTGAGCTTCTGCACCTCCAATCGCTTCTCGATGTAATGGAGAAACACGTCCGGATGCTGCGTAAACTCGGTCACGAAATCGAGATCAGCGATCGAGATGGAGAAAGGATACTCGTTTCCTCCGAACAACCCGAGATCGTTGAAAACCGCGAGAGTTGTTGCCAATCCCGCAAGCTGGTGCAAAGAGACCGTCATGATGAAGGTCTTATTGAGTTTTGATTTGTCTATTTGCAGCTTACGGCCGGTCTTGATTTCTGTAAACTCCGGCGAGTCGGTTGCCTCGATATAATCAGCCGCACGTTTCGCTTGCTCAAAAGCGTCCTGAACATTTCTTTTGATATCCGTCCGGAGCCGCGCAGCGTCACCAAGCTGACCTTCAATCCGAAACTGCTTGGCTTTCGCTTGCCCAAGATCAGGAATGGCCCCCAGGCGACGGCGATGTCGAGCTCGGTCGTCGCGCCTGCTCCCTTTCCTGGATCAGGGTATGAAAGTCCGTTGTAGATCGAGTTATCCGGAAAGATTCTCTTCAAGTATTGGATGGATTTACTCTCAAGCCATCTTCCTTTGTGAACTTGATACTTCGAGTCGTAAAAAGCCTGGTCCGACTTAGCTACAGCTTCAAGGGAGTCCCACAACGCATCCATTGCGTTCGCGATATCAACGAGGACGACGCGCCCGTCAGTTAGGAAATAGAGTGGGCGCTGTTTCACTTCCACAACGTCCGAGATATCCGCCCGATTTGCAAACGTCATCCCTATCAACTGCTCCAGTCCCTTCACCTCGGCATCAGTGAAACCTAGATTCTGGAGTTGAACTGGGTATTCGGCGAAGCCGAGTTCAGACAACTTCCGAACCCATCCGTAATGCATCGAGTGCTTCTTTGTCGGGAATGCACTCGCAAACTGGTGCTCCTCGGTCGAGCGGCGGTCGGCCCTGATCTTCCGCACGCGTCGCCATTCTATCTCGTAAATGAAGGCTTCTGCGTATACCGTCTCGATGTTGGATTGAATGAAAACGTTTCCGTGTTCATAGGTCCTCCATAGGGCCTCTTGTGCCCGGACCGGAGAGATTCCGATCTTTGCCATGAACCAGCCGTCAAATCGGCCCTGTACTTCGATAATCTCGTTTGCCGTCTGTTCCTGGTAGGCTGAACCGCGAACGATCCGCCTGGCGTTCGATTTTGTCTAACCAGCGACGTTGCAGGATCCACCTCTGTGCCAGCTTCAATAAGGAGACTGTTTGCCGCCAAGACCTTATCGCTCGCAGCTCTGCAGGTTTCCACTTCGACGGGTGAGATGTCCTCGTTGGATTTGCCAAAAAACGGATAGAGGTGGTACGCCAGAATCTCTGTCTGAACAGGCACCGTTCCGTGAGTGGCCTCGGACATTTCCGACGCGGGGCCAACCACCATCATCAGGAGCGTCGAAACAAAAAGCTTCTCCGCGTTTGCACGCCTCCCAATCTCTTCTACCGTCGCGACCTGTTCCGCCGCTTCCGACTGCATCTTTTCTATCCATTCCTGAAATCCATAACCTGCGAGCGAACGTTGTTAATGCCGCCAACGACTTTCTATTGGGAGCTCTAAAACCTGGCTTCCGGGAATCTTACCGTCAAGAGAAATGGCCCATCGCACGACAATAGCGTCCTATTGCCTCCGCTCCATTCTTCTACCCTCGCTGCAACTCATTCCAAGCCTGAAACTCGCTGGGGCGGACCTTGAACCGTGCGACATTTCCATCATGCAAGCTCACGATCTCCTGCTCGACCAGACTGAAGACCTCGTCTCGGTCGGTTTCTCCGATCGTGCTCTCATCGATTGAAGCGTGGATACGCGGCACCACATCGCTACCGGCAACGCGTTCGAGAATTATCGATCTGACAATCTCCTGGATCTGTGTCCGGTACCGCAGCTTCATAAGGTTGGGTTCCCCCATAGCTAGCTGAATCGCCGTGTATCGTTGTGAAGATCGGGTGTAGGCCCACAGGTATAGATCGCGGATCAGACTGACATCATTCCTTTCGTAAATACCGAGAAGTGCATAAACATAGGCATCCTTTATCGACGTCCGTGAAAGATAGCGGCCGGAGGTTTTTCTTGACCAGCGGGATGTTCGCGACGAGTCGCGCGGTCCTCTTGTTCACATCCTCGAATGCTTGAAGGTATGACAAGTGTACGATCGAAAATAGTGACTGTTCGAACGGATCTTCGATTAGGTTCATCTTTTCTATGAAGATATCGAAACACTCGCGGATCAGTTGTGGATTTTCGAGGGGAACATATGTCGAACCGCCAATCTCCACAATGATCGTTCGCAACCGCCCGGACGCGGCCGGATCCCCGAGCAAATTCTCCGAGAGAAGAGCGTGAACGCTACGGATCTCATGTGACGTGATCCCATCGTCTTCGACGGATTCAACTATGTACTCTATCGCCGCTTTATGGTTCAAGATCATTTGGGCTTCGGATACTTCCTTCCCGGTCGCCGTTTCGCCCAGTTCTATCAACCGTTTGGTCTCAAGCAGGGAGTAAGTGTTCCCCTCGAGCCGGCTGGAGTTCCAAGACAAATCGATCAACAGCCGATCCAGTATGTTTCGGGCGTAAGTTCCAGCCGGTTGAACGACCGCCTCGACCTGTCCAAGGGTCTTCAATTTTTCCCGGTGGTCGGCGGCGAGATAGAAGGTCTCGTTCGGTTCGTAGGAGAGCAGGAATTCGTGAATGTAACCGACGGGAGCTCGTTCGGCGAGAGCTTGAGTGACGTAATTCCATAACTCTTTCGATTCTGGCGAGACGTCGATCCCTTTAAGAAAATGGCCGATTTTTGACCCCGTCGTTTCGACGCGTTTCTCGTTCTCTTGAAGCACATCTGCTTCGGGCGTTTTCTCGGGCAGAACGTATACGCGTGAGCGTGCAGAACCTTTCGGAACGACTATGTTTTGTCTTGACAATGACGCCAAGGCTCTTCGAATCGCTTTGCGTTCGGTTTCATCGTTGGGAATCCCGGCTGCATCCGCGATTGAGCGGATACTAACCTCGTCCGCATTACTCAGCAATTGAATGATGAGGGCTTCCAATTCGGCTTTCTTTTCTCCTTTTTTTCATATGCTTCTTGGCGGTATTACAAATGGGACTTTTATATGTCCCATTTACCTAATTGGGACATTATATTTGCTAATTGGGACATTGTAAAGACAAATCGGGACATATGATGTGTCCCAATTAACTTGCTTGTGTCCCATTAGAGACTGATATGGGATAGTCTGATATGCTGAATTAGCAGATTCAGCCTGCATGATGAACCAATTAAGACGACTCAACATCCTCAAAGAATTTGCCTGGGATAGCCTGAACGATCCGGGATTTCTGGAGGATTCGGTGAGGGAGGAAATCATCGTACCCATCCTAAAAGGCTTGGGCTACGGACTTGAGCGACCTTACAGGATTATACGAAGCAAAAAGCTTCTACACCCTTTCGTTTCCATCGGCAGTGCGACCAAAAAGATCTATCTTGTTCCCGACTATCTTCTAGAAGTTCACGACAAGAATGCATGGATTCTGGAAGCTAAGGCTCCCACCGAGAATATCCTGAACACAAGCACGTCGAGCAAGCGTACTCCTACGCTATGCACAGCGAGATCCGGGCTCCTTACTTCGCTCTTTGCAATGGCAGGCAGTTTGTTCTCTACCACGTAAGCAAGCCCGCGCCGGTGCTCCAATTCGATACGAGGCTCATAGCGAGCTACTGGGACAATCTGGTCAAACTGCTCGGCCCGAAGACCGTATTGAGTTGTGACTTCGGCCTGAAAAGGATCTTGGGTTGCACCTTAAGCGACTCGGTTTTGGCGAGTTTTCGAGTTTAATCTTCCCGGCAGTTCCGATCCCTTTTATCGCGCATCTGGAGGAGGATAAATACAATTTCTCCCTAGGAATGAAACTCGATGAAGGTGAAGTGTACGTGGCATCCTTCGATTTCGGCAATGAGGTTATGCAGCAGTTACACGGAAGAATCCCTGAAGAAGGATTCCGTATTCTGACAAGGCCATTCGTGAACGACATCAGGCAGGTGATGTTCGACGCTTTCTATAAGCGTGAATGTCGATTGCCAAGTCGGAAACGATCTGGTCGAGAATGAGGATGAGATATTTCTTCCAATGTCAGTAAATCGATTCTACTAGCACCACGCCGCTGATCGGTGTTAGTGACTAGTTTTAAGCTTTGTCTCCAAATCCTTTCGCATTCTTTCTTCCAGATCGAGAGCTTTTTGCGGATTCTTCTCGAAGGCGATGGCGGGAATGTGGTCAAGGAATACTTCGCGAAGACCCATGTTGCGGAAGACTTCCCGGAACATATAGAGCTGACCAACTCTAGCCACGGTCTCTGCAGCAAGCTGATACATATCCTCCGTCAAGACCAGAAGTTCACCCGTGTGGATCGGGATCGAATTCCCGTCGCCGTCTCGAAATAAGAAAGTGTCCGTCTGCACGTTGTACGATAAGTAATCGTGCGTAGCACCATTACGCGTCCAGCCCACCCTATCATCGAACAGCTTGGGTAACCGACAGTTTAGAGAGCTGTGTGTGCTTTCAAGACATGATCTGTAACTTGATCTAATTGGCCACATTTTATTTAAGCTAGAAGTACATGTTATATTCAGTTAAATCCTACAGATAGAGTTTTTACGGTTGCAAAAGATTCCGTAATAGATCACTTAATTAGAAATGTCAGAATTCTTCGAAAAGCCCATACTGAATTCTCCGTACGACTATCCCGGTCGGCATTGGGAACTTGATCCTTCCGGTCAACCAACACAAAAAATCATCGACAGTCGTCGCCGAGCCGATTTTATTACTCCGATTCCGACCCCGAAGAAACGGAAAGGCTCACAGCAAGCAGAACTTGCTTTTGATGACGGAACTGGCTTATCCACCGACGAGCAGAAATATGATCCGACTTCGATCATTAATGAGGTTCGCGGTTACGTAGACGTTTGGCGTCAGTTGCCGAGTCCTTCGGATTGGAATGTGACGCCGACTACTGCCCAACTACTTCAATATTGGCGACACAATAAGTTCAACAGCATAAGACCCTTCTTTTGTCAGATCGAAGCCATAGAAGTGGCGATTTGGCTGACGGAAGTCGCGCCAAAACTCGGAGCTCGCGGAAAGAAATTCCTCGATCATCTAATCAACTCCAACAACGATGCGAATCCCGAAATAAATCGCCTTGCATTGAAACTCGCAACCGGTGCGGGAAAGACCACCGTGATGGCGATGCTTATCGCCTGGCAGGCAGTCAACGCTGCACGACATGAGAACAGTAAACAGTTCACACGGGGTTTTCTCATTGTCGCTCCCGGACTCACGATCAAAGATCGTCTGCGCGTACTTCAACCCAATGATCCCGATAGCTATTACAAGAACCCGTGAGCTAATCCCGTCCGAAATGCTTCGAGATGTCGAACGGGCAAAGATCGTCATCACGAATTACCATTCGTTCAAACTTCGTGAGCGAGTGGAGCTTTCAAAAGGCGGGCGTTCATTGCTCAAAGGACGCGGCCCCTGATCTGGATACAGCCGAGACCGAAGGTCAAATGATCCAGCGTGTTATGCCAGGCCTGATGGGGATCCGGAATATTCTAGTTATAAATGATGAAGCTCATCATTGCTATCGCGAAAAGCCGCCCACAGAAGACGTAGAAAAACTCAAAGGCGACGAAAAAAAGGAAGCCGAAAAGAATAATGAGGCTGCACGTCTCTGGATCAGTGGAATTGAGATAGTAAAACGCAAGCTAGGAGTAAGCCGCGTGATCGACCTTTCGGCCACACCATTTTTCTTGCGTGGCTCAGGTTATGCAGAAGGCACTCTATTTCCTTGGACGATGAGTGATTTCTCTTTGATGGATGCAATCGAATGCGGCATCGTTAAACTCCCTCGCGTACCTGTTGCCGATAATATACCCGGCGACGAGAATGCCAATGTTTCGCAACCTTTGGGAGCATATCAGAAGCCGTATGCCTAAAAGGGACGCGGCAAAGCTGAAAACCTCGACCCACGAGATCTTCCACCGCAACTGCAAACTGCCCTCGAAGCACTCTACGGACATTACAAAAAAACTTTCGATCTGTGGCAGGAAGCTAAGATTGCCGTTCCGCCTTGCTTTATCGTCGTCTGCAACAATACGTCGACATCGAAGCTCGTTTATGACTACATCTCCGGCTTCGAACGAACCGATGAAAACGAAGATACACAGTTTGAATTCGGTCGTCTGCCATTATTCCGAAACCATGACGATTATGGGAATGCATTGGCCCGGCCTCGCACTTTGCTCATAGATAGCGAACAGCTGGAATCAGGCGAAGCTCTTGATGACAATTTCCGAAAGATGGCCTCAGTTGAAATCGACCAGTTTCGTCGTGAGATCGTCGAACGAACGGGCGACCAGGAAGCGGCGAAGAATTTAACGGATCAGCAGTTGCTTCGCGAGGTAATGAATACGGTCGGCAAGCACGGGCGGCTCGGCGGTGACATTCGATGTCGTTTCTGTTTCGATGCTTACGGAAGGATGGGACGCAAATACAGTCACGCACGTACTTGGTGTCCGCGCTTTCGGTACTCAGCTTCTTTGTGAACAGGTGATCGGCCGTGCGCTCCGAAGACAGTCATACGAACTGAATGAAGAAGGGATATTCAACACCGAATATGCTGATGTGCTCGGGATTCCTTTCGACTTCACTGCAAAACCCGTAGTTGCTCCGCCCCAGCCACCACGTGAGACGGTTCACGTAAAGGCCGTGCGGCCCGAGCGAGATCATCTTGAGATAGTGTTTCCTCGCGTCAAGGGATTTCGTGTCGAGCTGCCTGAAGAGAGACTCACGGCTAATTTCAATGACGATTCGAAAATGGAGCTGACACCGGAACTGGTTGGTGCGGCTGAAACGGAGAACGCAGGAATTATCGGGGCTCCGGTAAATCTCAATCTCACGCATACGGGAGACGTGCGGCATTCGCAGGTCGTCTACGAACTTACATCACATTTGCTCTTGAACAAATGGCGTGATGAAGATGGCGAGCCGCAGATGCATCTATTCGGACAGTTAAAGCGGATCGCCTCCGAATGGTTGAATAGCTATCTCGTGTGCAAGGGCGGAACTTACCCGGCGCAGCTAAAGTACAAAACCCTTGCCGACATGGCTGGTTCCCGCATTACAGACGCAATTACACGGGCCCATATTGGGACTAATCCGGTAAAAGCTGTTCTTGATCCGTACAATCCCGCAGGTTCTACGATGCACGTAAATTTCACCACCTCGAAAACGACGCGATGGGATACTAGCGGTCCGCCGCCGAAGTGCCAACTCAATTGGGTGATCTATGACAGCGACTGGGAAGCGGAGTTTTGCCGCATCGCGGAAAATCACCCGAAGGTTATTTCTTATGTAAAAAACCGCAGCCTCGGGTTTGAAGTCCCGTATCGGTATGGCTCCGATATCCGCAAATACATTCCTGATTTCATCCTTCTTATCGACGACGGAAATGGGATCGATGACCCGCTGCATTTGATCGTCGAAATTAAGGGATATCGCGGTGAGGATGCAAAGGAGAAAAAGTCCACTATGGAAACATATTGGGTTCCCGGCGTAAACAATCTCGGTACTCAGGGTCGCTGGGCATTTGCGGAGTTTACGGACGTTTACGAAATGCAGATGGATTTCGAGGCAAAGGTCGAAGAAGAATTCAAGAAAATGGTTGAAGAGCAGATCAATAATTTATGAGCGAATTTCCAGTTAAGCATATTTCGATCCGGGTTCCTTGGCATGACAACAAATGGGATGGAACTGTATGTCGCGAACCTGCGCTCAACACATCGTGCCTAAAACTTATCAATATTGCAGACTCGAAGAACGAAACGCTCGAGGAAAGCAGAAAAGGGGAGTGCATACAGGATTTTAATTCTTCAGACTTGCCTCCGTGTGTAAAAGAACGCGGAACTTTCATGGCTCCTTTTTCTTTCACCCGATTTCATGATCACCCGTACACCAAGAATAGCAATGACTCGCATTCCCATTTTAAGCCTACGCCATTAAACTTCCCGGCTTATGGAGCGGCTGCCTTACCTTTTAGGTGGATGAACAAAAAGTTTGTGTTTGGTGATGATAACAATCGTGGATTCGTGCAAGGATTTCCCTCTTGAAGGCGTCGACGAACGGGTTGAACCAACATTCGAGAAGTTTACAACTAACTGGCTACAGGATTACCGCAATCATCGGTCCCTTCTTGATTGTTTTTGGAACCATGTCCGGCCGGAAGAATCTCTTGTTTTCTTCTATGCAAAACAAGTGCCGTTGGTTGAGGACGTGGGTAAACGGGTGATAGTAGGGGTTGGCCGCGTCAAGAGCATTGGAGCTCTTACCGAATATGATTACGATGGGAATCCTGACGGCAAGATTCGAAGCCTTTTATGGGAACGGATGGTTGTTCATTCGATCCGCCCGGATATGGTTGACGGGTTCTTGATGCCGTACCATGAAGCACTCGAAAGTTCTGAGGATGGAATTGCCTTCGACCCGGCCGAGGCAGTTGCATATGCTCCTGAAGATCGTTTTGACGAATTTTCATACGCTACCGAACACGTAAGCCACGATGCTGCGATCAGTGCTTTGCTGAGCTGCCGGGCGGGATTGCTTAAATCGAGTGAGTTGTTCAACTTTGATTCGAGCAAACAAGAACGGTGGATCGACAATGAGTTGGGCCGCTTAGGCAAAAGCGGGGCCCCTTTCCGGCTTCGGTTCCATTCTGTCCTCGACTGGGGTCGCGATGGGAAACTTTATTGGTCAGGTTTTGTCTGACCGGGTTGGAGAGAACGGGAGCGTCTGGGACGAATGGGATCAAACACTGAACGATCCAGAATCTTTCCTGCCCAAAGAACTTAGCCGGCATATCGACAGCACGATAGCCAGATCGTGGCAAGTAATGTCGGCGGAACGCCGCAGCTTCCTTGAGCTGTTGAGTCGGATCGATTTGTCGCTGGGTCAAGCAAACATCATCACGACGCCCGAAACGCGAAAGGAGTACGGTATTGAGGGCGCCTTACGACATCGCCGATCGACATTGATAAGGGTTGATCGTGGAATTTTCCCCGACAGGCTTCGTGCGAGAGAAATTTCCCATACCAGAACCAGCCCATGTGAAGACCGCAGTTGACAGCCGCCGGCTTCGAGCCTTGTGCATTCGCGAGCTTGAACGTGCGACGAACTTGGGCCACACGCTGCTTTCCCGAGAATCAATAATCACGAATCTTCGCAAGGGGGACGCCGAGCGGGAAGAAAGTCTAAACGTGACTGGCGACCTACTTGCCGTTGCCGAGGAAGTTTCGCTGACGAGATGCAAAGTTGTCGAAATGGCGGATGGGTCACCTGCTTACCAGCTCGGCCGTTATGCTTCTGCTGGAGACCTCGTTCGTTCTACAGTCTTAAAACGTTTCGACGCCGAACGCCACCAGATCGAGGCTGATTGGAGTGCATTGATTGCGAATAAGCTCGGGGCACTGCCTATTGACGACGACGAGCGGGTTCGCGAGGAGCAAGCGTGCACTGAGAAGGCCGCGGCTTTGAAAGAGGTTGCTGAGTCGAGGCTAAGTGTTTTGATCGGACCGGCGGGAACGGGAAAGACCACTCTCTTATCGATACTGTGTAGACATACCAATATTACTGATCAGGAGTGGTTCTGCTCGCTCCTACGGTAAGGCAGGGTCAGGATGGAGGCGATGGCAAGAGAAAATGGTGTTGAGAATTTCAAGGCATTTACTCTCGCTCAATTTCTAAACCGTTCAGGCAGATACGATGGGACGACCGGGCGTTATCTGTTGACCGGCAAAGAGGGCACGATGGAAGGCCGAACCGTCATCGTAGACGAATGTTCAATGCTAACCGAAGAAATGATGGCAGCCTTGATCGAGGCACTGAAAGGCGTTCATAGGTTGATCCTGGTTGGCGCCCCGCGACAGTTGCCACCGATCGGTGCCGGACGGCCGTTTGTCGATATTATTGCTCAGCTCACGCCAACCAATATCGATCAGGCATTTCCGAGAGTCGGCAAATCATATGCTGAATTGACCGTTCCAAGGCGTACGAAAGGGGCGGCGCGATGACCTGCAGCTCGCCTCATGGTTTGGTGATATCAACGGCTCCCGGCGAAGATCAGGTTTTCGAGATCTTGTCTGAAAGCGCGAGGGAAACCACATTCGCTTCGTTCAATGGGAGACCCCGGATGAACTGGAACGTTTGATTCCAGAGGTGCTGTCGCGGGAACTTGATTTTGACGCAAGCCTTGAAGAATGGCAGGCGTTTGCAACGAGTCTCAGGCGGTCCTCGACAACGGCGGTTCGGCGTGGTTCAACGTTGAATGGGGCGACCGGCCGAGGTGCCGGCAAGCTGCCAAAGCGTGGCAGATATTGTGTCCTGTCCGACAGAAACCGTGGGGCGTCGATACGTTGAATAAGTTCATTCATCGACGCTACAAGTCGGGAACTCTGGACCAGGCAAGGATGCAAGTCTATGCAAATCAGCGTAAGATCCCAAAGCCGATGGGCGATGACCAACTTGTATACGGCGACAAGGTCATGAACAACCGGAATAGTTCGGTCTACAAGAAAAAGATCTATCCCGAACCTGCCGAAACGTACGGATATCTCGCTAACGGCGAGATAGGAACGGTCGTAGGCCACCGAAAGACGAAAAATAGAAATTGGGCTCCAAACGAAATGGAGATCGAATTCTCGACCCAGCCTGGTCGTGTATTCAAGTTTAATAATTCCGATTTTAGTGATGAACGTGGTGCCAGTCTTGATCTTGCCTACGCATTGACCGTGCATAAGGCTCAGGGAAGCGAGTTTGAAATTGTGTTCCTTGTCCTTCCTAAATCGCCATTGATGTTGACCAGGGAATTGATCTATACGGCGCTCACACGACAGCGTAAAAAGGTCATTGTGCTCCATCAAGGTTCGGCTACCGATCTGCAAAAGCTGAGTGCCGAAGAGTATTCGTCAACCAAGGCGAGGCTCACAAATCTGTTTGTTGCGCCTACGCCGATAAAGGTAGGCAAAGGTTCCTCGAACGCAACCTTATACATATCACTGTTCGCGGGAAGCTGTCCGGTCGAAGTCAGAGGTGATCATAGCGAATCTGCTTCACGCAAAATGTTCACCATGGTTATGAAACGCCTTTGGAGATCGGCGGCGTCACAAAATATCCCGATTTCACTATTGAGGATGATGATACGGGCATCTCTTACTATTGGGAGCATTGCGGAATGCTTTCGGATCAGGATACAGGGCACGGTGGGCTGAAAAGCAGGAGTGGTATCGCGAAAACGGCATATTGCCGGCAGAAGGGGCGGCGGGCCCGAACGGTACGCTGATTATTACCGAAGAAACGCTTGCCAGCGGATTTTCTTCGCAGAAAGTTGATGAAATGATCTCGACCGTCCTTAAAAGCTAGATCGGCACTCTCGCTTTTTACCTGCAATTGAAATTATGGCAAAGGTACCTAATAGAAAAACCATCGAGACCTTCAGGCATGATGAGGCTAAACGGCGCAACATTCCTACGGCGGAACATGAGTCGGTCATGCTTGACACGGACAAGACGCCGATCCAGGTTGCGTATGAGCGGCGGAATCGCGATCTGGACCCGCAGCTTGTTTGGCGAGGAAAGGATGAGCAGGACTGGTCTGATCTAGTGGTGCAGGCGCCGCCGCTCTATATTCAGGAGAAAGTACATCCAAAGGTACTGATAGATGATCTTCGGCGACGGACGGAGAGGACTGAGGAAAAGGAAGAGATACAAAACGCTCTTTTTGCTGATTTGTATGATTCGTTCAACGGCATTGATGATGCGGCGAAGACCGATTTCTACAAGCACGATCAGAACTGGTCGAACCGGATGATCCTCGGCGACAGTCTGCAGGTGATGGCGTCTCTCGCTGAACGCGAAGGACTCCGCGGACAGGTGCAGTGTATCTATTTTGACCCCCCGTATGGCATTAAATTAAAAAGCAATTTCCAATGGTCGACTACTAGCCGCGA
>JADJBB010000012.1 GCA_016703965.1 Acidobacteriota bacterium | reverse complement strand
GCTAGATAATTTTTAAATTTACATTTGCGTGTGTAAGTTTATAACAGTCAATACTTAAGCAGAACAGGAGTTCAATGGCCGGTTAGAAAGAAGGTAACTTTCTAACCTCTCACAGCGTCTCTACGAATACTGCCCGTTTCCGATAAGAAGGCCTTGGAAAGCCATCGTGTATATCTATGAAGCTTGTCGTAGACGAGTTTGGTAAAGCGAAAATAGAATTGTGGATAACCCGATCCTTTCCAAGTTGCATACCTCACTAGGCGACCCACCGAGTGGGTCTGACGGGTGCGTTGATCGGGAGGGCTTTTTGCAGAATCTTTAAAGCTGATTCGCAAAGTAATCGCTGGTCGTAGATCCGTTGTAATGATGACGATTCCGGATATTTCGCAAGAGGCCGCGTTAAGGCTTTGGAGGTGGCCTCGAAGTTTGAGGATAAAAGCTCGCAAATGGCAGAAGCCGATTGGAAGTCCTTCTCCGCGCGTACTGCTCAACAACGAAGTAAATCGAAACCTCTCAAATCGAAACAAACGGATCGAGACATCTCCTCGATGAAACCGAAGGGCCCGGTGGGAGCAAGATGCTTCGTCCGCAGAGACTTTTCTTTGGTCGAAACGGTCTGGCAAGGTATTTGCAGGCTGAGTCTTTATCAACGCCAAGCTTCTTTTCAGTTCGGTAGATCTCCGTACTTTATCTGTTTCCAATTTGGAATCGAAGGGAATGAACTGTTAGCAAGCTCGAACTGACAAGGGAGTCTTGGGAAAGGATTTTCAACACGAATGCCACTAACCGATATTGAAATCGCTGGAGATAGCAAACCCGAATTCGGCCAATGGCCAAAGATCGCCAACCGCAGGCGCGGTTAAGAAGGCGAGATTTGACGCTCGCAAGAGACTTAAGGAGTTGATGAAATAAATGAATCAAGATCACTTATCAGCTGCTGAGGTCGCCATGTTTCGGGCGGACAGTTTTTCTTCCCGATCGATCGAGATCGGCCGACATCTTCTCGCATGCAAAGAATGTCGAGCAAAACTGCCATCGGTAACTCCGCAGGAGTTCCGGGACTGTGTTCTCGGTGCCGACGGCTCACGACTGAATGAATCTGAATACAAGTACCGATTTTTCGATTTTCCGATATTGTCCTTTGCGAGGGTAACGGCATTTGCGGGATTCGCAATTCTGCTTCTGGCGGGAATCTATTTTGTTGGTGTTCAAAAGTTCAGTACGTCGAATACTGTTGCAAAGCGAGAATAACGCAGGCACGAATGAGTTGAATCCAGTCCCGACACCGTTCCAATCAGACAACCCTTGAGAAGGAACAGTTACCGATAAAGAGTGTGGACGTGCCAAATAGAAATTCGAGACCAAAGCCCCCTTGACAAAAACCGACCAAAGGAAAGTGGCAGGCGGCACGGCAGGCGGGCGACGGTACGGAACCCTGAAACTCGCGGAACCGAAAACCCTTGCTCGGGCGGGGCCACGATCAATCTTGAATCCAAATCCGATGGAAAGAGGTTTTCTCAAATGGAATTCAGTAAAAGGCGTCGAGACCTACGACGTGTACATCTCAGACCTTGATGAGAACCTGGTCGCTCATTTCGAGTCTAAATCTCAAACATATTTCCGTTCTACGGTTAAAAGCTCAATCCGGCAAAGTCGTATCGCTGGAAGCTAATCATTACGCTAAAGAACGGCAATAAGATCGTTGGTCCGCCTCAAGTTCTTACTGCAGGAACGGCCACGGAAGATACCATAAAATCCGGGCTATGGAGGGACAACGAGGGTCGTTTGAATTGCGGTGTGTGGTATCAAAATGAACAGTATGAATTACAACCAAATGAAGTTTCAGTCGCTGGCGGTAACCCTCTTTGCTTGTTCCTCTCGGTACAAGAGGCAGCAGTCTGACGATCTTCCAGTGCCAGCTAGCTTTCGATTAGAGGGTGTTCCGAGCATCAAGAATGAAGATGTCAAGCATTTGTTCTTTGAACCGTCTGCGATAAAAAACAATTTGATATGGGATGTTGATCGAGCGGCGCGACGACTGTTTGTCACCGATGAAAAGAATGCCATCTATTCAGTAGAATCGCCACTGGCCAAGCCAAAGTTGGTCATTGACAGACAACGGCGCGAAGAGAGGATGCCGTTCGAGATATTAATTCGCTTCTCGATTGGATCTAAAAGCAACCGGACCTCGACGCGGATAACGTGATCATCCGTGGCGAAAGCTATGGGAGCTTCGTGGCTCTAGCGACAGGGCTTATGAGTTGACCGCGCTGCTCTCGCTCGCGGGCGGCAATGATCAATGTACCTTGCGGCAGTGTGCGATTTGTAAGCCGAATAATGAGGGCGGTGACAATGGCAACGGTGATTGTCGTCCTACACCAGACTAGGAGTAACTTTGATGAGAAGGAAACCGAACATTTGGACTAATGCGACAAGATCAATTCTGGTCATTTTCGCATTAGCCCTCATGTCGGAAATATCTTTGAGCCAACCCGGTTCACAGAAGATATCTAAGCTGTATTCAAAGGGATACTTTGAAGAAGTAGCCAAACTCGCCCCTGCACAAATCTCGCGAATCTCACAATCCGGACGAATAGAAGAGGCATCTCATATAGCATTTCTCACTTGTCGGACTTTCATCCAACTGGGGCGATATGATGAAGCTACCCGAATTATCGAGCCCTTCATTTCCGAATCCAAACTGCGGACTCGCTTTCCTAACTCTGTTGCATCTCTTTACCTATGTAAGGGCGCAGTTTCTCGCTCCAAGCGCGATTTTGGAGCGGCTCTTGAGAAACCTGCGATTAGCGAACTCAATATCGACAAATGACTCGGGATCGCTCGCCGCTTACCAGTTGGAAGTCGGCCGCACCCTATATTCGGCCGGTCATGACTTTGCAGCAATCATATGGTTGGAAAAAGCGGAGAAAGAGGCCTTGGCGAACGGCCACACTTCGATTTACTACGATGCACTACGATTTCTGAGCTTAGCTTGGACTGCGAAATTCTACTATGCCAATGCGCTTACTTATTCGGAAAAATTAGTTGCGAAATCTTCGATAGGAGAATTCGAACATCGCAACAGAATCGCGCATCTTGAATTTGCGAGCCTACTCGATGTGACCGGTCAGCCACGCCGAGCCAAGGACATCTATCACAAGGGCCTCGGCCTATCTACGCGAGCTGGAGCGAACTACCACGCTAGACAGTTCCTTTCCGGTCTCTTGCTGCGATCATTATATGAAAATGATCTCGATTCCGCGAAACATTACGTTGCAAGATTGGACTCAATCGATAGACAAAAGCAATTTAGTTTTGAGCGTCTCCTAGGGAGGGCGTTGGTCGAGAACTTCAATGGAAATCGATCACTTTCCGAGGAGTATTTTTCAACGCTAGCAAACAAGAAAGGCACTTCCGACTTCATTGTGCCCTATTGGAGAAGTACGATTGCCGAGCGAGATCAGAATTGGAAAGAACTTATCAAGAATGCGCATCAGCTACGTAAATTGACGGAGGATGAGAATTTTCAAGACGACCTTCCCCGGATCTATTACAAACTCGCATTGGGTTCATGGCGGCTAGGCGACGAGCGATCTGCGAGGGAACACGCGGCAAAATCACTCTCCTTATTTGAGCCTTTTCGAAACACTCCTATCGTTGATCTTTCGATTGCTATGATGGAGGTTCACCATTCCGTCTATCGGCTACTCAGCGAGATTGAGGTAGCTGGCAATCCCGCGAAAGCCTTTGAGTATTCTGAGCTACTTAAAGCAAACCTACTTAGAGACAGGATCGAAGGGTCAGTTCTGAAGCCACGCCCTGATCTATCCGACTCGATCCGAAACCAACTTTTTACGACTTCTCGCAATTACGTCGAAGGAAAGGAGGATGAAGCGGCGCTTACAAAGTTGGAAAACGGCATCGTGGCCGATAAAGAAACAGCGAGCCAGCAAACTCAGGATTTCTCGACGCAGGGTTTAAAACTTCCGGAGGCGTGGCAATCGTCTCCTACGAATTCACGGCATCAGGTGAACTCCTAGCATTTGTTCTTGAATCAGCAAAGCCGTTACGTGCCGTCAAACTTCCCGTCAATGACGTACAGGCCGCAAAACTCGCGTCAGAAACACAAACTAAAATAATGGATCGAATTTTCTTCAAAATCGATGGGAAGAAAATCTACGATCTATTGCTGAAACCATTGGATCTGAGATCAAATCACCTTGTAATCGTCCCTGACAAACTTTTGTGGAGAATACCTTTCCACGCCCTGAGCCCAGACGGTAATAGGTACTTGATCGAGACGAATACGGTTTCGTATTCACCGTCTGTTTATTTGTTAAAGCAACAACTCTTATCGGAGCCGCCCCGCAGACAGACTATTCAGATCTTTGCGAATGATACTTTTAACCGTCAGAAACTAGCTTATGTGAACAGCGAGGCGATAAGTATAGGAAAGCTATTCGGAATCCCTCCTCGGCTCAATGCCACTAAATCAGATTTCCTGAAATATGCTGCGGAAACTGACATCCTTCATTTTTCCATGCATGCTCAACTCGAGAGCGAAACTCCGTTGTCTTCATTTCTGGCCTTTCAGCAGAATGCCGCAGACTCAGGAAAATTGACCGTCAACGATCTCCTATCGGTACGGCTCAAGCCGAAAAGCTTAGCATTCCTCGCATCTTGCGACACGAGCAAAGTGCATAGCGGCGAAGGGCTGGTTAGTATCCCGTGGGCAATGCTGGGATCTGGGAGCTCATCGGTAGTTTCGTCGCAATGGGAAGCAAGCGATCGTGCAACCCAAAAATTCACCGGACTCTTCTACCAAGAACTTCTTAAAGGGTCATCAACGACCTCGGCACTTCAAACGGCCGCAATCCAGATGATCCACGACAAGTCTTCTGGTTTTCACGAGCCATATTTCTGGGGAGGTTTCACACTCCTTGGAGACTTTAGGTAACAACTGGTAAGTAGAAATCCGAATCGCCAGGTCCAACACGATGGAAGCTACCTGTGACTTTACCAAACGATTGCATGCACTTTATGGGGATTTTGGTAAACACTCAGATGAGATCAGAAAGGAACTCCGAAGGCACGTCACCGCTTGTAACGAGGAGGAAATCACGTGCTCTAGTGCAAGCAACATATAACAGCTGCCGTTCGGTGTCGTAAACTTCGCGAAGGTCGGATTCGTCGGCGACTGAGCTGATCCGTTCCTGTGAAGGGATGATCTCATCGTCGCAGGCCATAACGACGACTGCCTTGAATTCGAGGCCCTTCGCAAGATGCATGGTTCCCACAGACACACTGCCGGAAGTTTTCGCAAGTAGATGGTTTAGATCAGACGACGACACTCCTGATTGAGCAATAGCTTGCTGTGCTCGGTCTAACTCTTTTTCGGATCGGACAAAGATACCGACTTCATCCGGGCGATGCCCTTACTGAAAAGGTCTCTGAGCCATTCTGCGACGCGTTCGATCTCATCTTTGTGCGAGCCAAAATTTCGATGCCGGGCTGCGGGCCGTCGAAGACAGAAACCGTTCCCTGACGAACATCTATATTGCCGTCAACATCCGCGAACTCCTGCCCCAGAAGGCGGTCTGCCCGTGTTCTGATCTGGTGCGAAGTTCGGTAGTTGACCTTCAAGGTACGCGATCGGCCACGGACATCCACTCCGAGCGACCTCCATGAAAACGCTTGCTGAAAGATGCGTTGGCCTAGATCACCGGCGAAAAAGAGGCCGTTCTGCCTTTTGCCAGCAAGAGCGGCGAGAAACCTCAACTGCGCCGGATTTAGGTCTTGTGCCTCATCTATCACTGCAAGATCATATCTATGGTTATCAGCCGGCATCTCTTCGGCGAGCCGGCCAAACATCTCGGGAAGCGTTACGAAGCCGCGGTCGGCAAGTTCATTTCTGGCTTGTTCAAATATCCGCCAAAGTACTTCTCGCTTCGATTCAGCAAGCCGAGTCTTTCTACCCAGACGGGCAAAGTCGCGATACACTTCCCACTCTTTGACCTGCCAGGCGTCGATTACCTCGTTCCACTCTGAATAAAGAAAATTGGCAGTGAATGAATGTCCGTCCACGCTCGATGCCGCGTTGGTCAGCGCTTCGCGGATGTCCTGTTCCACAGGAATACTTTTCTTTCCGAACTGGAGTTCATATAGTCGCCGCCCTACGTAATCGAGAAATTGGACATCGATGCGTTCGGCAAGTTTCGCGTCACCACCTACCAGACGACCGATCTTGGCCCTCAACATCATGGCGAGCTCGCTTGAGAAGGTTGCCAGCAACACATGAGCCTGTGGATCTCGACGAGCCAGATTTACGGCGCGATGCAGTGCAACAACGGTTTTACCTGTGCCTGCCGAGCCTGAAACGCGGGCCGGGCCGTTGAAATCTCGCGTCACGAATTGCCGTTGAGCCGGATGCAGGAAAATCGCCCACTTCTCCCATGGTTCATCGAGAGCCTGTTTAAGCTCTTCGATATCGGTCATCACGCGGAAACGACGTTGTGCGTCGGGATGATCGAAAGGATTCGTACCAGTCGGTATTGGTTCTGGCACGTCAGGTTTTCCGCCTGTTGCGAGTGTAAGGAGAGCTTCGGCAGCCTCATCGGGAAGGTGATCGACTAACGCAAGAAGGCGGTCTTCGCTTGTCACGGCTTTAACGTCAGCAATCCATGATTCCGGCACTCCATACATTAGGAGTTCTTCATCAGTAATCTTCGGAAACAGAGGAAGTCTTGGCTGTTCGACTTCGACGTATTTTGGAACGACGATCTCTTTGACCGTCTCGCGAACCTCGACGATCTGAGCAGCTCCGGTCGTCGGATGAACCTCTAGCTTGCGGTTCTCTGCCCATTTGTAGGCTTTGTCGTGATGATCGACGTAGCAAACCAAAATACTCTGCTCAAGCTTATGAACGATCACTCGAATGTCCTGATTCGACCGTACAGACCAAAAGTGTACGTCTTTTGGTTTATCCAGCCGGTGAAACTGCAAACCCGGATTAGCCGGATTTGCTTGAAGGTCATACACAGTTGATTTCACCGCCGCTTGTTCGGTATTGGTCAGCTTTGTCAGGCTATCCGTGAATGTTGATGCGATACGAAAGTCCATTATGAAATCAGTCAATCTTACCTTTTGCTATTATTGCCTTTGCCTTTTATACGACTTATCAAATTCGGAAATAATATTAGCGTTATAGAATTTCTTTGACGTGCCGGTCCGTTTACTCGGATCCAAATACCTTTCTTTACAGAATCGTTCATCTTTCTCTAGCTTTTTTCGTATCTTGTGATAGCTATTGTTCACGAGAAAATCAGAATATCGATTCTTTAGCTTGGTCGTGAGATTGTCATAGTCCAATGGATACTTTTCTCGAATATCTTCTTCTGTTAATGTTACTGGCGTGGCGTCCGGATCATTGGTCACGATTACGGGATGTGCATCCACATCTTTCGAACGCGTGAACTTAAGTTGCATGTTAAGCGCGACGGAATAGGCTTCACCCGCCGAACCGGAGCTACCCTGAATCGTTTTTTCCACGAACTCAACGAATTTCTTTTCATCCGGGTTGAGGATCACTGCCTCTACTTCACTGGGATGTTCAACAAACGCCAATGGCATCAGGAAAGGTTATAACGAGAAAGATCGATGCCGAACCAACGGCCAACAAGGGCGATGTAATTTCGGACATTCGCGGTGCCAATTTCTTGAACGTGCCGGGCGATCCTCGAGCCTTTGTTCATAAAATGAATTGCATTATCCCTCACCTCACATAAAAGGATAAGGTTTTCGTGTACAGGCTCTGGGATCTTGTCGCCGTATTTGTCCGTTAAACGCTTCCACGCAGGAAACAGTCCGACTGTGGCATGGGAACCTGATCGATTCTTTTTTCGGTATTTCTTTTCAGACCATGTCCCATCAGCTTTTTTTCGCTTCTCGTATGCAAGAATTACTGCGAGTTTATTGCTTTCAAGCAGAAGCAGTCTCGCTTTGAGCAAGAGTTCCCATGCATTTATTGCAAGAATGGCAAAACTCTCTTCCCTATAAGCAAAGTTCGGCTTGTTATAAATTTCGATGGCTGACAACATCGCGTCGAGAGACTTGTCGGCCATCGTTCGTGATCTGGATTTCATAATCTAAACTCTAAAAACTTTCATCACCTCATCGCCCAAATGGTTGATCACTTTCACGGCGATGCGGCCGCTTTCGGGTTTGTTGAAAGGGCGAGAGATGTCGCTGTTTAGCGTGCTCCATGCTTCTTCGTTGATCTCGGCTTTGAGCGACGTTTTCAGCGACTTGTACGGATCGTTTTGACCTAGGAAATAGGCGTGGCGGACAAAGAAGCTTTCTTCGTTGTAATCGGTATCGATGAACCAGCAGGCGATGCCGTCGGCGCCGTCGCTGCGGACCTCGCCTGATTTCGGATCGAAAACATCGACGCCTTTGACCTTGATCTGTATCTTGTCTTCGGCTGTGTAGATCACGTCGATGTCCGGTTCGCCGAAGATGACGAAAAGGTTTCCCTTTCCGGTGTTCTTGAGTTCGTCGCCCATGTGAAGGTCGGCGTTCATGCGAGCTTTCAAAACCGGAACGCGGCCGAGTTTGTCGAACTCGGATGAATGAGCGTCGTAGTTGAACGCACATGCGATAAGTACGTCGAATCCTGCGTCACCGGCTTCGCGGGCGGCAGCTACGAGATCGGGTCGTGAAACTGTCCCGAATTCGGGGCCGATGAATATTGCGGCACGTTTTGATATGCCGGATTCATTGTATCGAGCCTCCGCGCAAACATAATGGCCGGGCCAGCCGGTCGGGCCTGATGTGAATACGATCTTGTCTTCTTTATGAGCCTGCTGAACGCCAGCTGATTGGAGATTTTCCAAGATCATGGAAACAAAATCCTGACCTTCTTTAGGCCCGCCATTCTTGGCCTGCAATGGATCGACCAACTCGTCGTTCTCATCCATTCCTAAGGTTCTATGCGGAGAAAGGCTTTCGACGGTAAACGGTCCTGCGACGCGGACTTTTTTCTTGTCGTCGTATGGTTTGTCGTAGAGGAATTCAAAATCGGCCTTGGCGGCGATCGAGGCGTCGATCTCTTTTCTGTCTGGCGATGCGGGCCTTCCCACCAGTCATGCAGAAACCCACGGCTTCAACTACGTCACCGACTTCTTCGAGATCCTCCGTCGCCTTACTCTCTTGGTATCTGCCATTCTTGCCAGTCTTTTCCGAGTGCTTGTTGATCTGCACTCGGATTGGTTCGAGGGTTTGCTGCCATTTGTCCCAGATGACATCGATCTCGGAATTGTTCGCAATGGATTTGAGCGTGATGTGCGGAACACGTTCGTAAACAAATCCATGGCGAAGTTTGCCATAAGTCGGTCGGCTTGAAGGAACGGTGCGGTTTGCTTCGCCTTCTTTCTGCTGTCCTTCAACCGAATCGGCCAGCAGATAATAGGATAACGGGACCCATTATCCGGGCACGGGCCAGGGCGAGGCAACACGCGAAGTATCGATTGTTATCCACCGTCGGCCCCATTGCTCGGCTACGTTAGCGGTTGTTCCGGAACCGCACGTAGGATCGAGTACAAGATCGCCCGGATCTGTGGCCATCAATGACAACGCTGGATAACCTGGGATTGTTTGGACGACATAGGTTGCTTGTTTAGAGCTGGAGCGTGTCTTCCCACAAGTTATCTAGTTCTGATAGGAAATCGCGAGAAATAAACATACGTGACACTTCCTGGTTCCACCTCGAGCCTATGCCTTGGATAAGCGGAACCCATGCCCTTGCGGAACGTGGTTTTCCAGCCGCCTTTGCCGGATGATAATTCCTTCCCTGAAAGTCAAATCGTGAAGCTGTCGTTCGAATCGACGCCGCCCGAAGAGAGGCCAACCGGTATACCCTGGATGTGCCTTCTTAGCTACTGGCGTTTGCGTTCACTTCGTGCGCTGCCATCGAATTTCTCAGATTATCATACCCAGTCGGCTTTTGGCGTCCCTGCTGAAACATGGGATATTTGGCAACGCTTGCCTATTCTTGCTGTAATAAACAAATAATCAGTCACATCCCTTCAAAGTTGCTGATCCGGTGGCGTCAGTCTTCCGAAAGTATGTGCTGCAACAAAATTGTCATCGCCAAAAATTTCGTCCATTATCGCGCGAACCCGATGCACATTCTCATCACCGATCTGAACAAATATCGATCCGGAATCGGTGAGAAGATCTCGGGCGACGGTCAGGCGGTCGCGAAGATACGTAGTATGAATGGATTCCGTCGCGCCAAGTGTCGCGGAACGCCTTTACTTGTTCGGGTTCGCGGGTAATGTGGTCGACGCCCCGTCCTTAACGTCGCGGCTGGTGGTTGACCATTGGAAAATTGCTGTTGAACTTGATACCGTATGGCGGGTCGATGTAGATACATTGAACCTGTCCGCGAAGGCCTTCGCGTTCGGCGAGCGAAGCCATCACCTGCAGGCTGTCGCCGAGGATCATCCGGTTCGACCAATTCTGATCGTGCTTGTAAAAATCGGTCTTTGCCGCGTCGTCAATGCCATTGAACGAATCGTATAGATCGGCAAACAACGCGTGCTGTATCTCTTCCTTTTTCCTCAGTCCTTTCCGTCCGCCTCCGCAGATCGTCGATCAGTACTTTCGGATGAACTTTCTCCTGGATATAAAGCGGCGGAGCCTGCACCACCAGATCCGACCAATCCTGCTCGTCCTTCCCCCGCCAAACAAGCTGCGGGTCAAGATCGCGATTTCGCCGCTCATAAGAAACCTGTATCGGCGTCTTGTCCGTGTCAAGCATCACCGACTCATGTTCAGCCGTCGGAATGTTCCGCCGTTTAGCCTCGTCGTGCCGAAAGGTCTCTACCGATTTCTTGATCTTATCCTTTGCCATGTTATTAAAACGCGAAATTTGCTAACGCTTGGGCGGGTAAGTTAACTCGCTGACAGCAATTAGCTTCCTTGTACTACCGAATCGATTAGTGAAGTGATGTCTTGGGACGAAATTCCTCCATTCGGCTCATCCTGCGAAACTATCAGTGTGCCCTTAGGACCACCGCCTTCATCATGCGGAAGAATGCCATTCTCGCGATACCAAACCTTCTTCTCTTCCCAGCGACGCTTGTACGCAGGGTCAGAAAGCATCCCGCAATGCTCCCAGTAATATGTAATGCCCGTGTCATCATCCTCGATCGTGAAATCGGGATACTTCGTAACGCCATCGACGATCAACGGTTCTTCGTAAATATAGTGAACACCTTTTGCGTGGAAAAGATTGGCTATTATGACCTCGGACTTGGACCGAACCGCGTCACCACGGCTTGTTATGTGAATCAAGTTCTGTTCAAGAAACCTGTCGCCGATCTTGATCGGGTCCGGAGCTCCAAACAGATTTGTGAGCCGTGCTGCAGTCGCGGAAAACTCCTCAGAACTAAGTCTTTGTAGATCAGTTGCCGAGCCTTGATGAAGTACGACAACACGCTCCTTTTGACGAGTCAGTGCTGTATACAGCAATTCACGCCATGCCATATTCGGCGATTTTGGTAGGACAAGAAAAACAGTATTGAATTCACTTCCCTGTGCTTTGTGAACAGTAAGTGCGTATGCTAGCTCAATTTTCGCTTCGCCTTCTTCGTCAAAATCGGACTTATAAAACTTGAACTTCGTGCCAGATTGCGTGGAGAACTCGATATCCAGATATTCAGGGTCCCACTTCATCTTGGGAGATCTTCGATGACCAACGACTACACCTATCTCGCCATTCGCGAGATAGCCATTGCCCTCCGGCTCTGGATATATACGCTTTCTGGAAACTGTCCAATTTCGATTATTGATGACCTTGTCCCCATAAACTATCTGTTCGTCGCCCACGGGCTGCGGCACTCGACGTTGCCATTTGGGTACCTGTTCACGCGCCATTTCGAGCTGAGGCGCCATGTAACGGTTGTGCACCAAGCGGTTTATCGAGGTTACACCCCACGCTTTCTGTCTGACCGGTGAAAGGATCTGCCAGGACTCGGCCAATCTTCCCGAGCCAACCTTCTCTCCCCAGGTGGAGTTGTACCATGCAGTTCCGTTCCTATCTAGAAAAGCTCCGAATGTAGCAGCGAAGTTCTGAAATTCTTCTCTGTCGCTCTGGAAGTTTAGCTTGTCGGATAGCTCCGCGAACAACGCATTCTCAAGTTCATCTGCCGTTTCCCACTGAACAAACGACACATTATCGCTCGTCCGTTTTCCTGAGAGGATCTCAAACACCTGATCTTCGCCGGGAGCCATCGACATTCCACCGAACCACGCAGCGAGTTGGAGATCGTCGCGATCACCGGCTCCCTGTCGTCGAGGAACTGTCAGTTCCGCATAGCAGGTCCCGACACGTGGGAAACGAGCTTCAATATCAACAGGCGAGAGTTTTTTGACCACGTCCACGAATGGGCGGCCGGCCCCGATCGGCGGAAGCTGTCGCGGATCACCCACAAATATCAGTCTGTGAACGCCGCTGATCGCTTCAAGTAGGGCTGCCATCATTTCTTCGGTCAACATCGAACATTCGTCGACGATCACGGTTCTCCCAACCTTCTGTCCTTCGGTTCCTGTTAGGAGATAACGGCCCGTGCGTCCGTCATAACGCGGTGGTTTTGACCTGTTGAGAAACTGAGCAAGTGTCAGCGCCTGATAATTCTGAATATGGGCCGTTCGTGCGACCGATTCCATGCGAACACGAGCCTTGCCCGTTGGAGCAAGAAGTAGAATTCCGTCATCACTTATCTCCGGCCGCGAACATAGAACCGACAGAAGGGTCGTCTTGCCAGTTCCGGCTGGTCCGATCAACACGCTAACTCTCGACGATGCAATCTCCTCAAGTGCGGCTGCTTTTTCTTGGCGAGCACGCACCTCCTTGACCCGATCGACTTCATCGTCAGGAAGTGCTTTCAGATGCACGTCAAGCTCTGTCTGCCAGTCTATGTCCAACTTATGCCGAGCAGATTGTGAACGCTTTTCGACTGTTTTCCGAATAAGTTCTCCGACGTCGGCAAGGCGTTCCAGCTGATAAGCGGGGGGCCTCATTCTTCAGGCTAACTATGCGTATTTGGCCTTCAAACTGTTCGTCCTCGGCTACTCCAAGAAGGTCGTTGGTCACCAACGTGGGGTCTTCCTTTCGTTCCTCGTCGCCTTTTCGAAGAGAGATAATAATATCCTCACGAGAACGCAGGGTGTCTCCTTGGTCAGCGGAATGCTCCAGCTCGCGAATGCAAAGAGCTCTAAGCCTTCTGGCATCGACAGAGGTTCTAATTAGTGTCGGCTCCGCTAGTGGAAACTTTTCACGAATAAACTCTGTCGGAAATACGCCACGATCAACGACGCCAATAGATACGGGAAAGAGAGTCAACCGCGTCGCCTCATAAAAAAGATAGGGATTTTCAAGAAAGGCCGAATCGGATAGCTCAATACCGTTGTCCCGACGAGTTTCTGGAGTTGCAAGCACATTTGCATGCTCGTCCGAAAGATCAAGTCGGCTTAGGGTTTGAAGGAATGATCTCCGCTCCTCATTCATTCGCTGCCACGACGCAATTATCGTTCTATCAATATTCCGTGCAAGTTCCTTAGGAAGCACCGAGCCGGGATCATTCAATGCTTGAAACCACACGTCCCATGGATTGCCTTCACCCGCTCTATCGATAAGTGACTGCGCCACGAAATTTCCAAGCGGTATGCCTGTTGCGTTCAACACTGCCCCCAACCCTGGAAAAGCCCCTCGCTTCTTCCAGAGGCGGCCAAGCTCCCGATCGATCCATTGCTGCTGTTTGGAAGTCGAATAGTCCCAAGCTTTCTCAGCTTGTAGCAGTGCGGCTCTACAAGCCATCAACGCCGAGATCGCACCGTCCGTTCCGACGTGTTCGGTTGCATAGGAGAACTCATCAAAATGGTCGTCGGGAGCAAACGCTACTACATCCGACAGATCGAAGGCCGCGCCATTCTCTGCGCGTTCCAACGCTTCGTGATAGGGCATTAGAAACCCATCAACAAAATCAGCACGAATGGAATGTGTAACCATTCTTTCCCATAAATAGCTACGGATTTTTCCCGCTGGATCGCCGTTGTAAGCGTACTCGGTCAAAGGCCCGATAGACATAACTCTTCCGACGCCGACAATCACGCGCCTACCTATCTCTTCAACAAGCGGTATTTGTTTCGCGTAAAAGAAAACTAAGGACTCCTCGACCTTAATGTGGTTCCAGAAACATTGAAGCAAGGCGTCGTGGTTTCTATAGTCCTGCAACCATGCGGAATTGAAATTTAGTACGGGCTCGTTTTGCTCGCTCACGTCTTCCAAGGGGAAGTTTTTTGTAAACCCGCGTTGACCATTCGAATCGCCAAAAACGAACTTTTTATTCATCCAACGAAATGGAAGACCCGCTGCACTGTACGCAGGATGGTATAGAGGAGTGGGTAGAAAATGACTGTGCGTTTCGTTATCGTGCTTAGAATAAGGATGTGAATGCGCGCGAGAGAACGAGAAATCCGCCATGAAGGTGGCCCGTTCCATAACGCACGGTGGATACTCATTTTGAGTAAGATCCTTGATTGACCGGCCGGCGTTACGTTCTTCTATTTCGTCGTTCTTGCTCTCTGCAATATTAACTAATTTAAGGCACGATGAATTTCGGGCTGGTGATGCACAGATAGTTCCATTCCAGCCAGAGTCGTGCCACGGCACACGAATAGAAACATGTTTTAGTGGGAAAGAAATACTCATAATCTATTCTCAGTTGCCTTTTCAATCAGCGTGTTGAACGCCTCCTCAATCTTAGCTTCAAAATCCATCTGCATTTCATATACGTCAGTAAACTCTGCAAATGCCCACCGGCCTTGGGTGCCGAGGTTATTTACACCGGGAACCCAATATGTTTCCATAGTGGACTTTTTCTCTTTTGCATCTTCGCCGCGATATCCCTTTATCTCAACGATCAACCGAAGAGGATCTTCAGCCCCATTTCCGTCGTCGATCAGAACGATGAAATCAGGAATATATTTGCGAATGTCTGAGCCATATCGATACGGCACCTCGAACCCCAGACTTCTATTCTTCACATAAGCAATAACCTTCGGATGCCTTTCGGCAACGCGACAGAACTCCGCTTCCCAGTCGCTATCATAAATGACCCAGTTGAGTTGGCATTTTGGCGGCGGACCGACCGTATCCCAGCGCGTCGTTTTCGACGTCGTGAAATTTACATGCATCGTCGTGCCCGTCGGATTGTACGGGTCAAGCACGGCTTTGACCGGATTGCTCCCTATGTGTGCCCGCGTTATGGCGTGGGTAATGCGCTCACCCGCCATGTCGGCGAGCGTCTTGTATTTTAGTTGGGCCGGATAGGTTCCGCCCTTGCACACGAGATAGCTGTTCAACCAATCAGAGGCAATCCGCTTCAACTGGCCGAAAAGATGCATCTGCGGCTCGCCATCTTCATCCCGCCATTTATTCAGAAGTAAATGCGATGTAAGTTCGTAAACAACCTGCGAATGGCGGACGTCACCGGTATGAGCAAGATTGAGATTTACAGGAGCTCCAATGATGCCTGCGTTCTCCGTCTCTGCAGCTCCGACTAATTCTGGGGTCAGATCCATTCTTGAATCATCATTGAAATTTGCCGTAAGCCTCTCTTCAGGCAATTCGACTCGAAATCCTTTTACACGAGGAAATACGATTTCTAGATGATCGCGTTCTGGTCGTACAGCTTTGACGTGCACGGTCTCACGCGGTGGCTGTGGCGGAGCAACGACCGGTTTTGCTGTAAAGTCAAAAGGAATCCCGAGAACATCCGCATATTCCGTGTTGAATATTCCTTCTTCATTTAATTCGTAGGACTGCCTTCTGAGGGCACGTCCGATCACTTGTTCACAGAGGAGCTGAGTGCCGAAAGCACGAACGCCAAGAACATGCGTAACAGTATTTGCGTCCCATCCTTCCGTCAGCATCGAGACCGAAACAACACATCGAATGTCACCGCCGAGTCGCCCAAACTTGCCAACGGTATTCATCACCTCGCGAAGCAACTGCTGATCCGTTAAATTCTTCGCCGCTTCCTGGTCGCCCGTTCGTTCGACAATCTCACGACGAAACTGGTCGATTTCAACTGAGGCCATCTTTCGGAAATTGTCATCAAGAGCTTCGCCTGATTCCAGCTGTTCGCTGTCTATGAGCAAAGTGCGAGGACGGGCCAATGCATTCCCATAATCGTCATGGTTTCGGAACAATGGCAGACGACCGAATTCAAACTGCGTATCTTCGTTTTCATCGGTTCGTTCGAAGCCGGATATGTAGTCATAAACGAGCTTCGATGTCGACGTATTGTTGCAGACGACGATAAAGCAAGGCGGAACAGCAATTTTGGCTTCCTGCCACAGATCGAACGTCTTTTTGTAATGTCCGTAGAGTGCTTCAAGTGCAGTCTGCAGCTGTGGAGGAAGATCGCGTGGATCGAGAGTCTCGGCCTTACCGCGTCCCTTCTTCGGCATATGACTTCTGATATGCTCCCAAAGGTTACGAAACATCGGCATTTCATCGCCGGGAATGTTATCCGCGACAGGTACTCGAGGAAGTTTAACGATGCCGCATTCAATCGCATCCATCAAAGAGAAATCACTCATCGTCCATGGGAATAGAGTGCCTTCTGCATACCCTGAGCCGCGCAAGAAAAAAGGAGTCGCCGAAAGGTCCATCACACGACTCACTCCGAGCTTACGTTTCACAATCTCAATTCCGCTGATCCAAAGTCTTGCAGCCTCGTTGTTCTTTTCGGCTTCTTTCTTTTCGTCACCTTTGAGTTTTTCTGCGTCTTCTGTGTGCCGCTTTTCTCAATAGCAATCATGAGCTTCATCATTTATAACCAGAATATTCCTAATCCCCATCAGCCCCGGCATAACACGCTGAATCATCTGGCCTTCAGTCTCTGTCGTGTCCAGATCGGGACCCCGTCCTTTCAGCAAAGAACGTCCACCTTTTGAAAGTTCCACTCGTTCACGGAGTTTGAAGGCATGGTAATTCGTAATAACGATCTTCGCCCTTTCGATATCCCGGAGCATTTCAGATGGGATTAATTCACGGGTCTTGTAATAGCTATCGGGATCATTCGGTTGAAGCACACGCAGACGATCCTTGATAGTAAGTCCCGGAGCGACGATCAGAAATCCTCGTGTAAACTGCCTACTGTTCTCATGCCTCGCAGCGTTAACAGCCTGCCAAGCAATCAGCATCGCCATCACGGTCGTCTTTCCGGCACCTGTTGCGAGTTTCAAAGCAAGGCGGTTTATCTCAGGATTTGCATCGTTGTTGGAATTGGCTAGATGGTCGAGAAACTTCTTTCCGCGCATTCCGAGTTTTGGCGCGACTTCAGTCAGCCAAATTGCTACTTCGACTGCTTCGATCTGGCAAAAGAATGGTCTGATGCTGTTGAACTTATTGTGTCGCCAGTATTGAAGTAGTTGGACAGTTGTGGGCGTCACATTCCAGTCTGAAGGACTTGGCAACTGACGCCAAACGTCAACGTATCCTCGAACCTCATTGATGATCGAGGTCGGATCATATTTCTGCTCGTCGGTGGACAATCCCGTTCCGTCATCAAAAGTAAGTTCTGCTTGTTGTGAACCCTTTCTTTTTTTGGGAGTCGGAATCGGAGTAATAAAATCTGCTCGGCGACGACTCTCTATAATCCTTTGTGTTGGTTGACCGGAAGCGTCAAGTTCCCAATGTCGGCTAGGATAGTCGTACGGAGAATTCAGTATGGGCTTTTCGAAGAATTCTGACATTTCTAATAAGGTGATCCATTACGAATCTTTGCAACCGTAAAAACACTATCTGTAGGATTTATCTGAATATAACATGTACTTCCAACTTTCATAAAGTATGGCCGGATGGTTGCAGATTACAGTTCACAGAAACCGACAGGCAATTACCTGATTTAGCGAAAAGACACCTAATCCCCTCAACATTCTCGCTAAATTTAGAGTTCGCAAGTAAGTCAGCCAAGACGCCTTGCCGGTTTCGAGATCACGCAAACCTAAGCTTCCTTCATCTATCAATCCTTATGCCATCTCATTGTGAAAGCACAATGTAAGGAAACCCAATAGATTTATACTTTGCGTCGAACCATTCTAATGACTATCGCGGTCAGCACCACAAGACTTCTTGTATTTCTACAAATTAGTTTACTATATTCCACAACATGAGAACGCTTTTGGCATGGTTAGGGAAAACTGATATTGATGCGTCCAGAGGTGGACAAATGGGAGGATTGGTCCCATCGCATGCGGCTGCGACTCCGGGTCGATTTCAACCGGATCGAATTGCTTTGCAACTACCCCAAAGCCGACTACTCAAGGTACGCGAAATGGCTTTATAAGCTTGGTTCTACGAGACCGACGATAACGGCCGTTAGACTCACGGACCCTACAGATTATGCCAAGATCTTTGAAGCGGCACGAGAGAAAATCAAAGAAATTCTCAAGTCTGATCCGCTAACCAACCTCACATTTCATTTAAGCCCCGGAACTCCAGCGATGTCTTCGGTATGGCTTTTGCTATCCAAAACGTTCTGTAACGCGGAACTTATTCAAACATCCCAGGAAGAAGGATTGAAGACGGTTTCGTTGCCGTTCGACATTTCTGCCGAATATATTCCTAAGCTAATTCGGCAGGCTGAAATCGCGTTCACTCATCTAGGCGAAGGCGTAGACATCTTTGGCGAGGCCCATTTTCGAAGCAGTCAGATGAATAGTGTTGTCGAATTTTCGCGGCGAGCTGCGATCCTTAATGTTCCCGTATTGATCGAAGGCGAATCTGGAACCGGTAAGGAGCTATTTGCTAGGGGGATTCATGAATCAGGGCTCCGGCGAGATGGCCCTTTCATTACGGTGAACTGCGGAGCGATTCCAGAACAGCTCGTTGAATCCGAATTATTCGGGCACAAGAAAGGTCATTCTCCGGAGCGATCCGAGATCACGATGGCCATTTCGTTTCAGCTAATCACGGAACAATCTTTTTAGACGAGATTGGAGAACTTCCGCTGTCCGCACAGGTAAAAATACTTAGAGTCGTGCGGAAAGCGAAGTGATGCCTGTAGGGTCAAGTGGAACTCGAAGAACGGATGTTCGAATCATCAGTGCGACGAATCGCAATTTGGCGAGCGAGGTAGCTGAAGGGCATTTCCGGGAAGATCTATTCTATCGGTTGGCTGTCCTAGTAATCAAACTGCCTCCCCTCCGGGAGCGCGATGGAGACATTGGGTTACTTATCGACCTCTTTCTCGAAAGATTCAACGATAGTAATGACGGGAAGATATGGGAGGGGAACAAAACATTAACGCCCGGAGCACGAAGTCGGCTCCTGCGGCACACCTGGCCGGGAAATGTCCGTGAACTCGAAAACACATTGAAACGGACTGCGGTCACTGCCAGAGGTACGCGAATTTCCGAAAGCGATGTTGAAAACGCGCTATTTCAGATTGCGAAGAAACAGGATGGCGTCTATGGACGGGCACTAGGAAAGGTTTTGATCTTCAAGAGTTGCTTGGCGAGGTTTACAAGACATTACCTTACTCAGGCGATGAAAGAGGCGAACGATAACAAGTCGGAGGCCGCACGGCTACTTGGGCTGTCGAGCTACCAAACTCTTACTAACTGGCTACTGAAATACAATGTAGAGTGACCTCGTCATTAATTCAAATTTGACCAGCAAGAACCAGTTTGCTCGAAAACGTTTTTGGCCGAACGATGGAACAGTTACATTTGTTAATAACACAAGGAAAAAAATGATACACCCGGAAGTAAATCAACTGAGAGAATGGAAGCAGATTATTCTTCAGCTCAAAGGTCTTGAAAAAGTCGACGGACGCCCACTCTATAAGTATCGTTTATCCACCAAGGAGTTTGACGCCCTTGAAGATTTTCTTACGAATTGGGTCTCCGATTACGGTCAACATAATGATTTCAGCGTGATTGCATCTCAGCCGGGTTTTTCAGACCTTTTCGTTCTCTTTTGCGCTGAATGGTGGCGAAGACGATACACCGGAGAGGGCTTCAAATGGGAGCCAATATTTGCAGATCTAAATATTCCAGCGAACTCGTTAACGCAACAGCAACGCAGCAGATGTGTGGAGAAAGGGTTGAAAAGTTGGGGACTCCCTCTTTCGAGAACTGGTGGCCACACATACATCGGCAGTGTCGCCTCACAAGGCGGATTGCCTATGAAGTTGTTGGCTGATGCACAGGGTGGGATCGGAACTCTCATTAGTAGGGTGTTGCGCCATTCGAAAACCACTTCTGTTTCCTCACAAGATCTCCACGGTTGGATCGAAAGTCTAGAATATCTTCTTCCGAAAAGCTTTCGGCAACCCGCCATCTTTACGCTTATCACTGACATCACTTGGACTGTTTTGGACCTGAAAGAAAAAGCAGGACTTACTTTGGAAAGCAATCCTATAGTTCAACTCGACCGAAAGTTTCCCGATTGGCGTGATCGGTTTCCACTTCCAATTGAAGATAGCGATGCTCAGAAGCTGATCGAGCAACTCATAAAGGAGGCGGCAAAAATTCGGCCCGAACGTCGAACACTTGTTTTACCGGTCGAACGAACACTCGAAATGGTCGAAGATCTTTGGCAGTTACGGTCCAGCATCGAACTCCCTGAGATTATCAATGAAAAGGACCTTTCGGAGCTTTTCAATCTTGATGCGGAGGACCTTCCCCGGTTGGCAGATATCACAGTTTTTACTGGCGATCTGCACACGTCTGCCTCAATGCGGCGACTTGCCGGAAGGGATGCCTATCGCGTGGCGCGGATCCCTTTGGAATTTTCGGGAATTCAGTGTTCGGGGGAACATTTACTCCGCCTAACGTCTCCCGACGGGCGGACATGGACCGCCTCGCCACCGAGGGGATCCGCACTTGACGATGAGTTGCCGTGGCTTTTTGCTAATGACGGAATTCCACTACAGGTTTGTCCGACAAGGAGCTGGAAGCGTCGCTGCTCAGTCAGCATTGGTTGCAATCCCACAAGACTGGAGCCTAAGGGAACTTGATGAACAGACGTCGGTTCAATTCATCGGTACGATCGGGGACCTTGCACGCAGTGCATACACATTTCACGGCCTGGTCCAAGCCGAAGATAATTGCGGAAACGCCTACAAGCTAAGCACTGGTAATGCCGCCGATACTGAGGAAAGTTATGAGTGGGTTGGACGAAGAGTCTGGTATGAATTACGAGGTCCGTTCATCGCATTTCGTGAGAAACCCTCGCTTTATGTGGTTGAAGAAGACGGAACGAAACGAAAAGTCCCCGGTGAAATCAAATACTCAGCAATCGGAACAAGGGAATCTGCGTCTTACGGCCCAGTCGAAGCCCGTTACCCAACGAACGGTGAGATCAAACACCGATCACGGATGTTGATATTGCCCGAAAACTCGAGTCTTCAGATCCAACCAGATGATGCTCATGGCGGAAGAATCATTTTTAACGGCTGGAGGGCAAGCGCGGTAATCACGCTGACACCGAACGTGACATCAGAGTACGTAACTTCTGATGGAACAGTCTTTCTCGACGTGTCGGTTGAACAGGGCACGAAGACGCCGGAAACAATCGGCGTGAAGGTTTTCTGGAGCCACACGCCGAACCCCGTAGAGATACGAGTACCCTTCCCCGCCAACGGTGTTCGTGGTTTTGATCAGAACGGACAAGAGCTCTCACCTCTGGACAAGTTAGCCGTTCAAGATCTTCTGGGAACACGGCTAATTGCGATGGGTCTGGAATCCGGAACAAAGGTTAGATTAAAACTCACAGCAACTGACAAAGATATATCCAGGAAGCACAATATCAAATCGGTGCCTGGAGCGTTGACGACAGAGATTCGCATTGCCGATTATCGACGTGAAATTGATCACCTGCACGCGATAGACGACAACCCGGATTCAACGGTCGGCCTGAACGTGGAAATAGACGGTGAGTCGATGTACCAGTTAAACATACTCCCGTATCAAGTCAGGCCGGAAAGGGATGACGTCAAGTTTTGGATCGAATGTAATTCACGCTTTCTCGTCAGAATGCCATCGTCGGAAGTTCTTGCCCATGCACTTGCACTTGAAAGACCGGGTGAGGAGCCTGAACAACTTCAGAGACTAGACGGAGACAACGGTGGACGGATCTTCTGGAATTTCCATCCTGAGGATCGCGAAGATGGGGCCTGGTTGATTTATCCGCCTAAAGACTCACCCCTCCAATTTCGTCCTATGCTTTGGACCGTGGGCTCAGAAATTGAATCGGAAAGTCAGTACGTTCGAGCTACCTCTACCCCGAACCGTATAGACCGCGAAGCAAGTTTGGACGAATTCATTGAAGCGATTGCATCAGATTTTACTCATCCGGGTTGGATCGATGTTAATCAACTTGCAAATCAGGTCGGGCATCTGCCGCTATCTTCTTTAGATATTTGGCGAAGGTTTGTGCGTTCTTCAAAAGCGATGGCTGCCCTAGCATTGAGATTCAACAATTTTCGAGGTGATTTCCTTGCAAGATTCGACAATGAGCTTCCATTTTCATGGGATACGGTCATTTTCCAGGACTGGAAAGTTGCGAGTGTACGGCTCAGCAACAGATAACCACCTTGTATGGAAAGGAACAAGGGCCAACCATCTTTAGAGCGTTTCTTAAATCGCGAGTTGGAGACGTACGGCCGAACTCGGCTCCTTATTCTATTTGTTTGGGATACTACAGGCAGAGTATTTTGACGAAGAAAAGCAGGAGGCTTCACTTGTACGGAGAATCTTCGATCCGCAAGGGCGACTACCTTTTTAGAGGTGAGAATTCGCAGCTCATGAATTTGAGACGGGGTCATCTTTCCGACGACGAGGAGTGGCCTGTCGGGTTTGACGAGCTTTTGGCGTCGGCACGAAAAGACCCGCAAGTGAAGCCGTACCTGTATTCGGAACGATTAGGTTTTCAAGACGGCGTAATCAATCTGCCACTGATCTTGGCGGCACGAGTTGCTTTCGGCGAAACTAAGGGCTGGTTTTCCGACCCTAAAAACGTCAGCCTTCTGCACGACTACAGATCGTTCGACCCAGACTGGTTTGATGAAGCGTTCAACCTGACGATCGCCCGGTGTTTGGCAAACGGGCTGTTCGACTAACCGAAAAATTTAAGTTATGACAACACACTATTACTCGCACCTGCTACCGATCCTGTCGGACCGTTCAAAACTCGCCGCGACCAGTTGGTACAGATTTGCTAACCCGCCGTTACGTGGTCACATGAACGAAGTCTTTGATCGGCCGTTTGGAGAGCCCGGATCCTTCCTCGCAGACCCCGCATTTGAGGCGGTCTATGGCTGGGAGCCTGGACCCAAGAGCATGAGCGATCTATCTGGAAACTTGCTTACGAGCGCACTTGTTCGTGCTATGGACAAACCTCCCAAGGAATTGATCGCGGATTATCGATTTCCCAGCGAGCAGCACCCTTATCTCCATCAGATTCGTTCCTGGGAAATTCTTGCGCAGGAATCACCTCAGTCGTTGATTGTCGCCAGTGGGACGGGTTCGGGTAAGACCGAGTGTTTCATGGTTCCCATACTTGATCGACTCGTACGACAACGGGAGGAACAGCAAAGCAAGTTGACGGGGTTCGGTTTCTGTTTCTTTATCCATTGAACGCATTGATTAATAGTCAACGCGAAAGGCTCCGGGCGTGGACGCATGAATTTGGAAGTGACATTCGTTTTTGTCTTTACAACGGTAACACTCCCGAAAGCCAAAAGGGCCACGTTCACAATGCTACCCCCAACGAGGTAGTGGACCGTAGGACCCTTCGATCACAACCTCCGCCCATCTTGGTCACAAACGCATCTATGCTTGAGTACATGCTCGTTCGAACTATCGACGCGCCGATTCTGGAACACTCGAGAGGAAAACTTGAATGGATTGTTCTTGACGAGGCCCATAGTTATATCGGATCGCAGGCAGCGGAAGCTGCACTCTTAATCAGGCGTGTATTGTTTGCTTTTGGCGTAACACCCGATCAAGTGCGATTCGTTGCAACATCTGCCACCATAGGAGATCCAAACGGCGAGGCAGGTCAGCAGTTGAGAAAGTTCCTTGCCGATGTCGCCGGGGTTTCAGACGATCGCGTTCATCTCGTTGCCGGTATACGTAGCATTCCGTCTCTTTCGGTAGTCACACCTACGGGAAACGAGTCACTGGACGATTTGAAGAACATCGACGGGTTGAACAAGCCCGATGAGTCATCTGGCCAAAGGTTTGCCACTTTATCTAAGAATAAGACTGCCCGGAAAATACGCGAACAGTTCATAAGCGACCCAAAGATGGTTTTGAAACTTATCTGACGTCACCGCATTACTTGACAACAAGAACGTATCCGGTCGCGGGCGGCAGGTTGACGCCCTCGAATGGCTCGACCTACTTCAGAAGTCGTGACAAGAGTGGTGAGTCATACCTTCCCTTGCGGGCCCATTTCTTTCATCAAACCATATCCGGCTTATGGGCCTGTTCTGATAAAGAATGCTCGGCACGATCAGGATTTCTAGCCCATCCTGACTGGCATTTCGGCCAAGTCTACACAGATCCCCGAAAACACTGCGACTGCGGCAGCCCGGCATATGAATTGGTCACGTGCACGAGCTGTGGAACCGTCCACCTCCTGGCCAGGGTGATTGAGGAGGGTTTGGTTTCTCATCTCGTATCAAAAAGTTCAGTTGACGACTTTGAGCTTGATATCGAACCTGCAGACGCAAACTGATGATCCGAGGATGAAGAGGCGGGAGGAACTACCCGTTTCCAACCACCCAATTCCAGGTTATTGATTGCGAACCCACCATTAGATGGTACCTTGGTCCTATAGATATCGAGCGTGAGTCGCGGGTCATGGGTGATCGTACGGAAACTACCGTCCGGGTCAGAAGGCGTAGAAGAAGACGGGTCCGGTCTTTTTGTCCGGCCTGTAGCGAAACCGATACGAGTTTTATGCCGATCTTTCGAACCTGCCGCATCGGGGCTCCGTACCTCCTTGATGGAATCTTGCCTACGCTTTTGGAATTCGCGCCCGATGGAGATGATCCTGCAAACACGCCATGGCGTGGACGAAAGCTCTTGACGTTTAACGATAGCCGACAAGGTACCGCTCGGTTAGCGGCCAATTTGCAGCAAAGTTCTGAAAAAAGTCGGGTCGGTGCCTTGATCTATCATTTGGTCCTTCGCGAGTCGAACGCAGGCTCATCAGCTGACATCGAGCGGATAAATCGCGATATTCATAGTTTTGAGCAAGCGATCGCAATAGGTCCTAATCCTGTGATCGAAAGTATGCTCGCTGACAAACGCGACGAGCTCAAACGAGCTAGTTCGTCGAACCCGGTTGGATTCCCTAAGCTCGCACAGGAACTGGCTAACCAAGGCCGAGACTTTGTTGACATGCTCGACAGATATCGCAGCTTCGCGCCTACTGTGTTTACACAGGAGAACGGCGCAAGCACACTTGCCAAAACTTTTCTAATAAGAGAAATGGGAAAACGGCGTAAGAGGCGGTTAAATCTTGAGTCGATGGGACTGGTTGCTACAGCGTACCCGGGATTGGAAAAGATTCAACGAGTTTCTGGCTCGGTAGCGGATGCCGCAGGATTCGATGTCAGTAGTTGGCGGGACTTCTTAAAGATCTGCTTGGACTTTTTTGTTCGAGGAGGGGGCTCCCTAGCAATTGACAATGATTGGCGAAGATGGCTAGGACTTCCATTTCCACAAACGTATCTGATTGAAAGAGATGCGCGCGAAAAATCAACACGACAACGTCGCTGGCCTCGGGCCAAGGCGAGCGGCCAAAATACCGCACTGGTTCGTTTACTCGCCTATGTACTCAAAGTTCATCCGGGGGATCCAGAAGGAGCCGATCGAATCGATACAGTACTCGGCGAGGCGTGGGCGGAACTTAAACAGTATGGAATACTCAAGCAGGCTAGTGATGGATTCGTACTTCCGCTCGAAAGCCTCGCCTTTCTTCCAATCGAAAAAGGCTGGTTATGTCCGGTTACGAGACGCATACTTGATGTGACGTTGAAGGGAGTAACACCAAATCTACCGAAGACACCGACACCCGAAACAACAGATTGCGAAGAAATTGAAATACCAATCTTTTCACCCCCATTCTCCGGGGTAACGGATCCACAAGAACAAATCAGGCGTGGACGTGAATGGGCTTATTCAAATCCAGAAATATCCAATTTGCGTGCGTTGGGTATTTGGTCTGATAAAAACGACAGAGTGATTGAACTCGCACCATACTACACCACGGCTGAACACTCGGCACAGCAAGATTCGAAGAAGCTTAAGCGATACGAAGACGATTTTAAGAAGGGTAAAATCAACATACTGTCGTGTTCGACGACGATGGAAATGGGTATCGACATCGGCGGTATCAGTATGATAGCCATGAACAATGTTCCTCCGCATCCCGCAAACTATCTTCAGCGGGCAGGTCGCTGGACGTCGTAGAGAAGCACGATCAGTTGCAACCGACCCTTTGCAAGTCGAATCCTCACGATCAAACCGTCTTCGCTAATAGCCGATGGGCATTTGGCACATCACTGCCTGTACCCCGAGTTGCTCTCGACAGCCGGGTAATCATTGAGCGCCACGCGAATTCCTACATGCTATCTCAATTTCTAAAAAAGCAACTTCAAGGCACCTCAAATGAGCAGATGATCCTTAAAAGCGAAATGTTTTTTCTCGATGAGCCTCCAATGGCAGAGGGATTTGAGGCCTGGTGCAGAAATTTTGATATTGATGTACAAACCGATATCGCCGAAGGTCTGAATTATCTGGTAAAGCGGAGCATTTACGATGGTCAGAATGTCAGACAACTCACGAATAACGCAGCTGATGTAATCAAAAGGATCTTACAGGATTGGAAAAACGAGTGGGTCAGGCTTGAAAAAGAAGAGGCGGACCTTCGGGCTGCGGGAGCCGTAGAAAATGATGCGGTCTTAAAGGCTATTGGTATAAGCAAACAGAGGCAGCAAGATGAGTTCCTGCTCGGCGAACTTGCAGCTAGAGGATTTCTGCCTGCTTATGGCTTCCCTACAAACGTCGTTCCGTTCGACAATCTTACGGTTAGCCAGTACATAAAGGGTCTGAATAGCAACGGGGGACGCGATGACAACAGGTATAAACGCCGCGAACTGCCAAGTCGCAATGTCGCGACAGCCCTGCGTGAATATGCACCCGGGTCGGAGGTTGTGATCGATGGCCTGGTATATCGTTCAGCGGGTGTTACGTTGAACTGGAAAATTCCCGCCGATCAGGAACAGGTCAAGGAGGTCCAAAACATTCGGACTGCCTGGCGGTGCCGTCAATGTGGAGCCAGCGGTTCGGCAGGATTTTCGACGGAGCTGAGCTGCGACAGCTGTGGGGCACCGATCGAAAACCGAATGCCGTTTCTCGAACCGGCCGGTTTTGCCGTGGATTTCTACAACGATGCAACCAACGATGTCTCATCACAGCATTTTGTCCCGGTTGTGGAACCGTGGATAGATGCGGAAGGTGACTGGCTTTCCTTTCCGAATCCCGAATTGGGCCGTTTTCGCTCAACAACACAGGGACACATATTCAGTTATTCCGGCGGTGAATATGGTAAAGGATATGCAATCTGTCTAGAATGCGGACGGGCTGAGCCAGTCATGAAGTTTGGCGAATTGCCGAAAGGGTTCCAGGAACCACACAGGAAGCTTCGACGTCCGAAAGGCGAAGATGTTTTCTGCCCGGGTGGGGATGATCGCTGGAAGATCAAGGAGCTAATGCTAGGGACGGATGGGCACACTGATGTATTCGAGCTTCAAATCAAGAACGAAGCGGGTGTCTGGCTTAATGATCCGGTAATGGCGATGACCATAGCTGTTTCGGTGAGGGATTCTCTCGCAGGACTCATCGGCGTCCAATCAAATGAGTTGGGCTGCGCGGTAAAACCGTCTCGGATAGAAACCGGGAGTCTATGTCAATCAATTTTGATTTACGACAAATTTGCGGCTGGCTATTCGTCCAGAGCAGAGGATTTCCTGAACGATTTGTTCAACAAGGCGTACGATCAACTGAATTGTCCGGCTGACTGTGACAGCTCATGTCCCCGGTGCGTCCTAGACTTCGACCAGCGATTTGCAGCTGATAGGCTTGATAGGAAAAAGGCATTGGAATTCCTGAGTCCGAGATGGCTTACAGGTTTTCGCTTGCCAGAAAATCTAGCGTTCCTCGGATCTAACAGCCAGATGGAACCTCATTCAATCAGTGAATCTATCTGGCGTGCCGTCGTAAGCGGCGGCGTCAACACTGTCCGGCTTTTTGGAGGCGGCAACCTCGCAAACTGGGATGTGGCGGCTTCTCCTCTTCGAACTCTTGCTTTAAGGTTAACAGGTCATAACCTAAAGGTTGAGATCTTCATCCCTGATCCCACAAAGCACATGCTGGATATTTCTAATATCTATCCGTTGGCAAGTTTGTCGGCACATCCCGATGTCGAAGTCACTGCAATAGATGATTTTCCAAAAGCTGGTGATGGATACCTGCTCGCTGAAACCGTTGGTGCGAAAATTGCAAAATGGGCGGTCCGTGATGTGTCGGGGATTGAAGTTAACTTAGGATGGGGCGTCTCAGAAAACTCATTGGTTAAGGCGAAGGACGGAGAAAACCTCAAACTCGCCAGCCACAAACTTTCGATGCAAGAATTGCTCCCGCCTTCCAAATCAGGAGATCGCTGCGTCGACATTGGTGCTGAAATAGACGGACCAGTCCAAGGCTTCGGCAATCGATTCTGGAACATGGTTATGTCAACAGAGAGTCTGGCAGCCGAATTGCTAAATAGTTCGAACGAGAAGATTGTAGGCATTTCGTACAGTGATCGATATCTCGCTAATCCACTGTCGGTGGCTCTGCTAGCACAAATAGTAAAGGGACTCAAGCTCTTGGTTGGTTCTAGATGGGAAGTGACTTCCGCTACTGTTTCACTTCTTAAGAAAGCTGGCAACAGCAACTACTACCCAAATCAACTTTGGCACGACTGGCAGGATATTCTTAGCCGAACGGATGTCATTAAGTTGGTATTCCAATCGATTGGCTTACAAACGTCGGTGAGCGTTTTGGATCATATCGCTAGCATCGAACATGGCCGCCCGCTTCGCATTCGGCTCTCGTCAGAGAGAATTATCGAAGTCCGTTTTGATCAGGGAATGGGGCATTGGCGAATACCACAATCGACTAACTATCAGCTCAGACGGTTCGACTTCAATCTTCCCGCTTCCGATCAGTTCGCACGCCTTAGAACGGTTAACAACTTAGTTGAAGGGCAACAGGCCAATACCCAGGTGTTCTTGAGCGTTCGTAACGACCTTGGTTGAGCGAAGACACGACGTCTTTCACGAACCAAGCTACGTGAGAAATAGTGAGGGCCGCGTCTCCCACACCGCGGCCCTCTTGCGGAACAACGTCGTCGGGCGACGACGTTTTGTTCCAAAATTGATTATAACTCGAATTTACGCCCTTAGTTCTCCGATTGAAGTATGAAGCAAGATATCCGAAGAACTGACGCCGGGATCGGCTAGGCTGAAAATGAACGATGTCCACGGGACATGCTACTAAGGAGCTCTTAATATTCGACGATTTTTCGATAGTATGTCAGAACGCTCACCATTCCGAATAGGTTCTCTTACGGAAATTGAGGTAGTTGGAATCCAAAGAAACCCATTGAGCCTTCGGACAACTGCTTTCGCTAGTTGGCTTCTTTTTGAATCAAACCGTCTTCCAGGCGTACCAATCTGGGTCAATTTTGCTTCAAAGCTCGCCATTTTCTCCTCAAAGTGAGGAATAAATCTTGCAGTGCAGAAAGCACCTATGGTGCATTATGGAAAGTGAGTTTGTTGTTATATCGAAAATCGAATTCGCCACCTTGCTTCGTGAAGTCATTAACGAAGAGATTGAAGCAAATTGGCCCTCTCAAAGCAAAGTAATAGCAATTAAGCAGGAAGACGCTTGGGGCGCGGTTGGGATTACGGATGATACAACACGCCAGGGGGTAGTCCAGGGCGTAGTCCTACTTGCGGGATGGATCCTAGGCTGATATATTTCAATTAAACGCCCTAAAGGACTAAGTCCCAAAATTGTTAAGAAAAAGGTCAAGATTGGTTCAAATAGATACTAAAATAGATAACACGAAAAAGGCGTCCGTGTTGGACGCCTTAACTGTGCAATATTTGCGATCCGGAGCAGGACTCGAACCTGCGACCCAGTGGTTAAAAGCCACTTGCTCTACCGACTGGAGCTATCGGACCACAAACGAGAATAATGGTTAACGATGAATGCATTTTGCAAAGGCCAAAATGCACAATATCGTACGCTTTAGGATTGATGTTGATCGAGTGAAAGCTCCATGCGAATGTCTGGTGCTGGGCGTATATTCCGAATTTAACTCAGTTGGAACTTCCACAAAGCCAAATTTGCGATACAAAGCGAGGCTGGTTGGATGGAGCATGGTGCGATTCGAGAAAATTAGTGGCGTTCCGGACGCCTTCGCGTACTTGATGGACCTCTGCATAAGGTGGTTTGCGATTCCCATACCCTGAAACTCAGTAGCAACCGCCATTTTAGTTAGTTCCAGAACCTCCGTCTTCCGAGGGAATTAGTGCAACCGTGCCCGCCGCGAGGCCAGATACGATCGCCATGAATATCTGACCGCCGGGTGCGATCACGGCCTCACGCGGGTTATCGAGAATGTCGCGATCATGCTTTCGACGGCGAAAACTTTTCGATCCATTCTAGTTCAATGCGGCGAAATCTTCAACCCATTCATCGTTAAATCTAACGATCTCGACTGTCGCAGATCTCATAGTTTCGCTTCAAGCTTTGGCTTCGAACCAGCCTTCCATGACAGACTCTTTGAGAATGATCGTCTGGATCGCGTTCCGGTCCGGTCGATATGAGCCCCATCCACGTCGATCTGATCGGGATAGAAAACGGACATACGGTTGTTTTCCGGCAGCTTGTCGAAATCTGTCGTTCCAACCGTATCGGACATCCAGCCTGACAGCGTCTCGTAGATCGGTTTGATCTTTGTTAACTCACTGGAAACCGCCGGAAATGTATCAACGCGTCGCCCGTCGATCTCGTACCCGACGCATACCTTTGATCTCTTCGAGAGCGTCGAGAACGTCGGGGTTGGTGAGAGCAACAGAATCGAACCCGTTCAGCTCAGCCGTGATAACGTGTCGCGACCGCATCGAACCAACCGCACCGACGCGGCCGTTTTCAGACCGAGCCGTATTCGTTGCCGCGCCGACGAATCAGATCTGCCATATCTTCTTCCGAATCGATCATCTCCGTCGGGAACGGCCCTTTCTCCGACGCGCGTTGCATTATGTGCGGACGATACCCAGAACACCGGTAATATGGT